>CAYRER010000007.1:24119-31614 GCA_964423385.1 uncultured Candidatus Saccharibacteria bacterium
TCGCCGGGCAGGTAGATGGACTTGTCGGCATTGAGCGCGAGCACTCCCCACGTGAACTCCTGGTCGATGTGGAAGACGGTGGTTCCGTCCGTCACCTCGATGGTGATGGTGTGCTTGCCGGGCCTGAACTGCCGCATCTTCGGAATGTCGAGCGCGTACGCACCGTTCTCGAGCTCCGTCACCTTCGCGATGCCCTTAAACTCATCGTCGATGACGCGCATCTGGATGCGCCCCGTCGTCGTTGTCCCACTGCCGAAGCCGAGGAGCGAACGAATCTGCTCACCGAGACGCTCAAAGAATCCTCTGTCCTTCACGCGGTGCTTAAGGTCGAAGACAAAGCGCGGTTCCTCGTCGTACCCGAACTGCACCTCTTCAGAGAGCATGTCGAAGTAGTAGTCCTCCGGGATGACGATGCCGGTCACCTCGCGCACCGCGGGCTTGAGTGCCGGGCTCGGGTCAGGGTCGTTGAACGCGTTCCCGTCGATTGACTCGACCTCGAGCCAGACACTGTCGATGAAGATGTCTCCGAGGTGCTCGTTGTCGCTCTCGTACGTGAGCCGGACCTTGATGCGATTCATTTCTTCCCACTCGGAGTAGAGGGGGAACGCGAAGAGCTGAGCACCGCCGTTCACGGCATTCGACACCTCGTCGTCAATGACGATGGTCCCGCCGTCGATCCAGTAGTCGTAGTGGAGGTATTCGACTCTGATGCGCTCGGTTCCCGGCTCAGCTAAGGGGTGCGGGCGTCCGGCCATCGAGACGCGGAGCTGCATATTCGTAATCTGCTGGGTTTCCAAATCTCCCCCCACCGTGAAATCGCCGAACTCGAGGGTGTGCGCAACGCACGCGCCCTCGCGGCATCCGGCGCGCTCAATCTCTTCTTCCTCTTCTTCCTCCGCTTCGCTGATTATGGGAGACTCTGGTTCACTCTCAGCCGGCTCAACCATCTCGCCGGGAGCGGGGACTTCCACTCCCGACACTTCTTCGGCAGGAATGTCCGACTCAGCAGATTCGACGGGTGTTTCTCCGGCGGGCACAGATTCGACATCGGATGATTCGCTCGCTCCTTCTCCAGCTGTTTCGGTAACCTCCGGTTCAGGAGCAGGTGCAGGTGCAGGTGCAGGTTCTGGTGTCGGCTCTGGCTCCGGCTCGGGTTCGGGTTCGGATGGAGACGACGTTTCAGACACCGGCTCGACGACCGACTCCTGCGCAAACGGAAGGAGCTTCGTCGCGCGGTCTACAAACCTGAAGAAGCTCCGGGAGAGTGCCTGAAGCGGAGTCTCTCCCGCTTCCGGTGCCGGGACAGCGTCTGCTTCGGCAGCGGGTTCTGGTGTCGGCTCCGGTGCAGACTCGAGAGAAGTCTCAGGTACCGGCTCTGCCTCCGATGATGTTGCATCGCTTTCCGGCACGGTCTCAACCGGTTCTGAGACGGCCGTCTCCGTTTCGGGCTCGGGAGCAATGACTTCCGGCTCGGACGTATGCTCTCCTCCCTCCGCAGTCGATGTTGCAGAAGCACTTCCGTCTTCCACCACACCCACCCCTCCGCCGTCCGCCGATCCTGCTTCTCCCGCACCTCCTTCCGTCGACGATGCTGAAGTTTTTACCGGTACCGGATTTCCGAATATTTCCGGCTCGGCTGATTCCACCTTCGCGACACGCGCAGAGTTCTGTCCGCTGAAATCATCGTAGAGGCCGTCATCGCCGACGTCGTGGACGAGCGTCTCATCCGCACCGCGCCACCCGACTGCGGTCACCGTGCCCGGATGCACGTTCATCGTCTGGTACTCGTACTCAATGGGAATCGGAATTTCAGTCGTTTCCGTTGCCGCAGAAATCACGTGTGCGGACACCAGCACAACACACAAAACCGCGAAGATGAAGTGGTGTTTTTCTTGACGGATGAACGCCGAGAAGACACCAATCACCGTGCTGAAAACATTCTCTCTCCGCACAAACTCTCCCGTTCCCGGTTTTTTATCAACTCTTCCACGTCCAAAGAGCGACGTTGTGAATTTTATCGCTCTAAATAAGGGTTTATTTCTTTCTCCTCTTCTTTTGTGAGATGTAAATCTCAACTTCACGAAGAAGTAACCCAGCATCCAGACAGGATACGGGCTAATTCTAATTATACCCCGCTAAACCGAGGTTTAACGGGGTATAACTGTGGATGACCGGAAAATAAAGAAGCGAAGCTGACTGTATTTTCTGAGTGGCCGAAAATTAACGAGCCGAAGGCGACTATAGTTCTCGAGTCTGCCCGTTTCTTTTTCTCAAAAAAAGAAACGGGCCATGGTCAACTTTTCCGACTTCGGAGGAGGAAAAGTGGTGCACGAAATCTGTATTACCTCGTGTGTCGTGCGTGAGACGAACGTGCTATCACTTCAATATTTTACTGACGTCGGTAATCTCTTTTTCGATGAGCGTTTCGGATACTTCGAGTGCCTGATTGAGTCCCTCGACGGCCTCCTTTTCCTTCTTCGAGAGACGCTGATGTTTCGTAATCATATTGATCTGGTCGTAGATTTCATCGCGGAGCGCGGAGAAGATTTTCTCCATCTGATCCTGAATCTCACGGGTCTCCTTGCGGAGTTTCTGCTCCCTCGCTTCGTGCTGTTTCTTCGCGTAGCGGGAGTAGCCGAACTGGAAGATATTGAGGAGGATGAGGAGAATGATGACGAGATTCTTCCCCGTGAAGAGGTCCCAGAAGGATGTTGTTGCGACAATCTCTGCGGGCGGCTTCCATCCTGCAGTAATGAGGACGGCTGTCGAGGATTCGCGCGTGTTCCCGGCAAAGTCGTACGCAACGACCGTGACCGTGTACGTGCCGTCCTCAAGGTTCCGGAGCATGTACCCGAGCTTCGCCTCATCCGGCGTAATGATGACCGGTTCTCCGCCCGCAATGGTCATTTCGTACCGCTCGATGCCCGACGGCTTATCCGTTGCCTCGAAGGTGAGGAGCGGGAAGGCAGAGGGCGAGTTGCCGGCACGGACATTCACCGCAAACGGCTCCGGTGGAATGGTGTCAATCATGAGCTTACGGTGGAGAATGGCGCCCCAGCCGACCTGGTTCTTGTACTGCATGGTGAGGTACTGGATACCGTCAATGAGCATCTCCTCGTTGGTCGAGAGCTGCTCAACCGGCGGGTCGTAGATGGTCTTCGGCTCATGTTCGGACGACGTCGAGAGGTCCATCGCGAGCACATCGACATCGAACGGCACTTCCCAGTTGAAGATACCGATCTTCGTTCCGTACCAGAGCTCGGGGTCGAGGAACGTCGTCGAGCCGGCCTCAGGCGCGCGCGGCGGGTCGCCGAACGTAATGGCTGCATCAGTGCCCTCCGCATCACCTTCAGGTGCCGGGTCCTCCTCGGCTGGAACCGGGTTTGGATTTGCAGTGCCGGCGAGGGTGAACGTCGCATTCACCCCGCCGGTGTACACATCAGTGCCGAGGCCGTCCGCGGCGAGCACCGATGCCGACGAAACCGAAACTGCTCCAGAGCCGGCGGCGATGACGCGGAAGGTGACGGTAATGAGGTTTGAGCGGACCGAGAACGGCGTCGGGCTGCCGCCGCCGAAGTCGATGGTGCCGGCAGTGTTTGAGAATGTCGGCTCGGTAGTCCAGAGTGAGAAAACGGAACCGGTCTTTGAGACACCGGTGACCGAGAGTTTCGTATTGTCAAAAGAAAGCTTTGCCTCGACGGCATTCACGCTCTTCCCTGCCGGATTTGCCTGAATGGTGACGGTAAACGACTGCCCGACGGCGTACGAGCCGGTTGTGGGAGAAATAGCAATTTCCGCGGCACGGGCGGTGCCGGCCAGGATGAAAAACAGACACGCGATAAGCGCGGTCCTGAGGAGCGTGCGCAGACTGTAATGAACGGTAAGAACGTGCATAGAACCAACTCTCCTCCCCGGCATCACCGCGCCGGCTTCCCCTTTACCCGGTTTATCTTGAGCTTCACCTTCTCTTTCTCCTCCGGCCGGAGAAGCGGCAAGACGAGGACGAGGACGCCATTCTTCACCTTGGCCTCCGCCCGCGCGATGTCAACGCTCTCCGGGAGGATGATTCTCCGGTAGAAGTCGCCCCAGATGCACTCTTCGGTGAAGAATGCCCCCTCCGGCTTCTTCTTCGGAAACGCGAGGTGTGCCGGCCGGAGACGTTTCCCCTCGATGAGCACGACATCGGCGTCTCCCTCGATGGAGACGTGGATATCGGAGAGTTCGGCACCAGCCGCCTGGGCGTACACGACAATGAGGTCGGTCGTCTGAAAGACGTCGACGTCGAGCTGGACAATCTTATCGAGCGCGGTTTCTTCCTCGCTCGACTGCAGTTTCTGCTCGGTACGAACCCCCCTTCCTTTCAGTCGCTGCAAAAAGGACATACACCGTTATTATACGGTACCCGTACGCTATTCTCGCGGGTAGTTATACACAAAGGCACTGAAGCAATCCCAGAGACAGGAAACAAAATGGGATTCGGAAGCTAAAAATAATCCAAAGGCCAGGGACCAGAATGTACTCGTGAATCAAAAAAATATTTTGGATTCTAGATTTCATTCTAGCTTCTGGTTTTTGGTTTCTGGATTGTTTTTGTTCTTTGTATTTTGGTTTTTGGATTATTATCCCGTCCAATTGAAGATCATGATGGAGAAGTCCGTCAAAGAAACTCGTCCGTCACCGTTGATGTCCGCGGGCGGGTTTGAATTGCCGCCGTCACTGTTCCACCAGAAGAGGAGAATGGAGAAGTCGATGAGGTTCACCTTGCCGTCGCGGTTGAGATCGGGCGAGCGCGGTCCTTGTGCCGCCTCGCCGACGCCGTAGTACGTGTAGTTTGAAAAGTTGGTCGACGCACCCTCATCCTGCTTCGCTTTTGCGCGCACCTTGTACGTTCCCTTCGTAAACCCGGTCGTCGGAATCGTGACCGTCCAGGCGCCGTTTGCGTCCGAGGTCGTCGTGAAGGTCTTCAAGCTCGCGCTCGTCTTGTCGTTCTGATTCTCGAGGGTGACCGTCGCGTTCGGAATCGCGTACCCCGAGACGGTGAGCGTGCTGTCGGGGTCGACCGGATTCGGGCTCACCCGTATGGACGGCATGACGTTCACGTTCGAGAGCGTCGACCCGCGCGAGCCGGTCACCGTGAATGTTGTTGAGAACGTGCTCGAGCGCGTGCCGCTCCGGTCGACACCGTAGACGCCGAACGTGTACGCACCGCGTGCAATTGCGTCGATGGTGATGGAGAAGGTTCCGTCCCCGCCTGACGTCGTCTGCTCAGCAATCTGTCCGTCGACGAGTGCGACGATGGTGCTCCGCGGGAAGGCGTAGCCGGTGATGATGACCCGGCCGTCTCCGCTCTGGTATGGGCGCGCCGTCGACTCAAATCCGCCGCCGTCAGAGCCGCCGGAGCCGCCGCCGCCCGAGCCGCCGCCGGAGCTTCCTCCTGAGGAAGAACCGCCGCCCGAGCCGGAGCTCCCGGTCCCGGTACCGGAACCCGACCCATCGCCTGTCGGCTCGTCGCCAGGGCCCGGTGTACCCTCCGGCGGCGGGAGGACGGTGAAGGAAATGACATAGTCGTCAATGTTCACGTTGCTCTCATCATCAATACACCGGACGTAGAGGACGTACGTGGTATCAGTGGCGACTGCAAACTCCTTTACGTGCATGACGGTGAAGCTCGTGCCGAACTCGTACGGCATCGAGAAGTACGGTGTCCCGGATGCAACGTCGTACCGACACTTCGCAAACTCGTTCGTCTCGAGCGAGACCTCGAGCGAGGTGACCGTACCGGAGATGTTTCCCGACGGCGAGCCGTTGAAACGAATCGGGGGGTCGGTCTCCCGCGTATCGATGGGTCCCACACTCACGTTTTCGATGATGGCGTACTTCCCATTTACCTCAGCATCTGTGATGCCGTTGCCGGCGGCGATGTAGTAC
Source organism: uncultured Candidatus Saccharibacteria bacterium (assembly GCA_964423385.1). Taxonomy (GTDB): domain Bacteria; phylum Patescibacteriota; class Minisyncoccia; order Phycocordibacterales; family UBA918; genus Damh-18. The sequence continues at coordinate 30,048 of CAYRER010000007.1, forward strand.
TCGTACGTCCCGGGCGTTGCCGGATTCATGATGCCGACGTCGGTTGAGGTCGCGTTCGGCGTGTGATTCCCCACGAGGAGGCGGACTGTCGCATTTTGCGCAATGCCATCGGTTGCATTGAGGATGACCTCGATGTTCCCCGACGTGCCCGCCGTAATGACGACACCGTCTTCGCTTAGGGTCGGCGTCGTTGACGTCGCCGCGCGGAGCGTGTACCCGGAGCCCTCATTGACATAGAGCGCGACGTTGTCGGCGTCGAAGTCTGCGGCCGGAATGTCAAATTCGCCCGGCTCAGGGGTGAAGCGGATGAACCCTCCAGGAGGAATGGGAACCGTCGTCGTGAACTGGATGGTATGGTTCGACGACTCACCCGGCGCAGAATCGGAGAGCCGGTCGCTGTACGTCTGAATGGTCGATGCACCCACGTATTCCGCCGCAATGGTGAGCAGAAGAACGGTTACAGGGAGAAAAAGCAGACTCCGCGGATTCACGTACCTTAAAAAGCCCTGCCCCTGCATGGTATGTCTCTCCATTGTACCCCAGAGCGGCGGCGCCCGGGCGGGTGGCACTGAATAAAATGAGTCCGGCTATTTCAGACAGCGGAAGCCGATGCCTGCGCTCGCAGTCGTCGGGAGCGTTCCTGCGTGTACGGTGTAGAGCCCTGCATCTTCCTTGCTCGAGTAGTACCCCCCGCGGACCATTGCGAAGATACCCGCGGGCTCCGACCAGAAGTAATCCTTCCCGAAGAGCTCCTGCGGGTCGGAGGAGACGACAACCGGCATTCCTCCTCCATCAACCTGGGTGACGTACCCGCTTAAGGGGAGCTCTGTCGATTCGTAGACACCATCTTTTACATCTCCGCTCACCCACTCCCACACGTTGCCGACGAGGTCGTAGACACCTTCGGGAGAACTGCAGGAGGCATACGTGCCCGTGTTTGCAGCAGAACCGGAGCTGACGTTGCAGGAGCGCTCGACGTCCGCCATACCGAGAGAGAGTGCGTACCACTCTTCGGGAGTCGGCAGACGCAGACCCCTCCGTGCACAGAGTTGCATTGCCTGATCCCTCGTCACGAAGCTCCACGGCCGGACACCTTCCTTCGGGACTGCGGAACAGCCGCGCGCTTCGAGATTCCGCTGAGTACCCTGGATCTGCTCAGGTACGGAAACCGGGCACTCGGGAGACGGGGACGCCTCGTACGCATCGACGCACGAGACGGTCGAGATGGTGCTGACCGGCACCATTCCCGAGGGACAGGGACCGGTGCTCGTCCTGATGACTCGTGCGAGGAGCGTCCCCTCAGAACCCTGGAGTGTGTCGGCGGCATCAATGCCGAGCGCGGTGATGATGAGTGCGCCAAAAATAACCAGGATGACCCTCCCCCATTTCATCCCATTAAAAGTTATTCATACCGCTCATAAAGTCTACCTGCACGCATCCCCGTTGTGGCTCCCTACAACCGCCCCGTAACTTCTGACGGGACTCATATGAAAAGTATAGCAACTATTTGGGGAAACGGCGCCAAGAAGTTCACATTAAGGTACGTCTTCAAAAAGAATAATGATTT
>CAYRER010000007.1:31714-34053 GCA_964423385.1 uncultured Candidatus Saccharibacteria bacterium
TGGTCTATGCTTACAGTATGTCTTCTACACACCGAAAGCCGATTCCCTGCGTCGCAAATGATGTCGGGACCGATGCATTCATCGTGTAGAGACCTGCGTCGGTATCGCTGTTATAAAAACCACCGCGAATCATGCCGAGGGTGCCTTCCGGCTTCGTCCAGACGTAATCATTCCCGTAGAGCTCGTCAGATTCCGCGCCCGAAGTGATGGCGATGCCATCCGCGTCAACGGACGTCACGTACCCCTCGGGCGGGAGCGGCCGCTCTCCGTACACGCCGTCAACAACCGTCTCATCGACCCACTCCCACACGTTGCCGACGGCGTCGTATGCGCCGATGTCGGAGACGCACTCACCATTCCCCGTCTTTGTCGCTCCGCCGGTCTTTATGGCGCACCTCTCCGCGTGCGTGCCGAGCGCGATGCGGTACCACTCCTCGGCGGTCGGCAGGCGCTTCCCTGCGCCCGAGCACATACGCTGTGCCTGTGGAAGCGAGATGTTCGTCCACGGCTCTGCTCCCGGAACCGATGCCGCGTAGCAGTCGGGAGCGGTGGCGTTTCGCTCAGTCTCAATCGCGCTCCCCGGTTTTGCGTACGGACAGTTCTTTGCGGCGCTCGCCTCGTAGAGGTCGGCGCAGATAATCCCCGCATCGGTCTTAAGGGGTACCGAACCCGTCTGACACCCCCCGGAGCCGCCGACGCCGGCAATGTTGCCGATTCCGGGCGTAATGCCCCGAAGCGCGTCCGAAGCGAAGATACCGAGAGTCGAGAAGACGACGGCGCCGACGACCGTGAGCGTTCCCTTAACCCATCGATGTTTCATAGCGGTAGAGCTTTCTCATACGCGTCCAGTCCATCGCGTAGTTGAGGACGATGAGCACGGTGAGGATAAAGAGAATTGCTGCGAGTATGTATGTCGAATAGTCTGGTTCTCCGGCGCCGAAGTCACGCGTTGCAATCTCACGTTCACGGAGCGCCGCCTCGCGTTGGTCGAGTTCACGCTCGCGCGCGGAGAGTGCCGTCGTGATGGCATTGAGCTCATTTTCGGGAACTGTCGCAAGAACGCTCGTTCGCGTGCTCGCGAGGTAGAGAAGGGTGTTGTCCGAAAGCTGCTTCGTCACCGGGTGCACAAACCCGCCGTCGAAGAGGAGCATGAGCGCCGTGACGAGGAGCGAGGTGCGGAGGATCTTGTGGTACCTACTACCCTGCATACTCTAAAGTATATCACGCAAAGAGGACGAGGAGGACGAGGAGGAACACGAGTGCGAGCGCGAGAAGCGAGATGAGCACAAACGCGAAACGCGAGATGCCGACCTGCTTGCGGTAGCGCGGAGACACGATGTGCCGGCCGCCCGCCGCACGCATGATTGCCTGGTTGATGTAGTAGCGGGTGAGCGCGTAGCCCACAGCAAAGATACCGACGAGGACGCCGAGTATCGTGAGCATAATCTTCGCCGGGAAGACCCAGAAGATGAGCGTCGCATCGATGGTTCTCTGGCCGCTCTCCCCATCGTACGCGAGTGCGAGCACTGCCTCGTATCGGCCGAAGCCGATGCCATCCGACTCCCACGTGAAGGAGAAATCACGCATCGTTCCCGGGAAAACGCCGGCGAGACTGTCGTTCACTATGAAGACCTCGGGGTCCCCGCCGAACATCCCCGTGATGGTGACCGGACCGCGCGGGCGGATGAGGATGTTCCCCTGGTTCTCAACCTTCGCGGTGAACACTACGTGCTTGCTGCCATAGATGAGCTTATCGGTCGAAAATGAGCGGATGCGCGCCGTGTCGATGATGTCGCCGCTGATGCGGATGCTCACAACAGACGCAACCTGGTAGCCGACGCCGGCGCCGGTCTGCCGGAGCTTTGGCGGCTCGACCGAGACGAACACACCGCCGAAGTGACTCCCCGGCGTCGCCGAATCAGGGACCGATATGACGACAGGAATCTCCGTCTTCCCGAATGCGGGAACGGTAATCTTTTCGGCGCCAACCTGCACCCAGTCGGCAATTTCGTATCCGGTCTTCTCGGCGCCATCCTCTGCGAAGATGGGCACACCTCCCGCTTCGACGCCGCGGATGTTTCGCACGTACACGTAGAACTCGCGGTCAACGTCGCTCTCGTTCGTCACGACGAGTGTCTCCGCGATGGTCCCGCCCGGATCAGCACGCTCCTCAATCATTGCAGGAACGAGCGTGATGCCGGCGCTGTCCTGTGCGTAGGAACGCGGAGCCGCCGCGAGGCCGAAGAGGGTGAGTGCAACAGCAAAGAACACGTGGGTGCGGTGCTTCATACGATTGACTCTGATTGTAGCACCGCACCCACTCCCAAATCTAGAAATGT
>CAYRER010000007.1:34153-36625 GCA_964423385.1 uncultured Candidatus Saccharibacteria bacterium
TCGGCGTGTCGGTGTACGCACCATCGATGAACCCATCGATATCTGCGCCGGTCGCCGACTGCAGGTTCGTATCCTGCTCAACGGTGACTACATATCCGTTGCGTGCGTTCGTTGCGACCGTGAGGTCCTGCCCGAGGGTCTTCGGCGCTCCGTTCTGGAGCGTTTCGAACGGCAGGGTGTTGCTCGTCGTGTTTGTTGCGGTCGGGTTTGCGCTCCCGTTCACAATTGCGCCCGTCGTCGTCCCGTTCACCGTGAAGGTGAGCGAGGTGTTGACGTTTGCGGTGACGAGAACGTTGTCGACAATAGCGACACGCGTGTTACCCATATCGTCCGGTCCTGCCGTAACGGTGAACTCGTACGACTGGATGCCCGACGGGTTCACGAGCCGTACTGTTCCGCCGTCGGCATTGCTGCCGATTTTGATGGTGACCGTTGCGGAGGTTGCGATTGACTCGCTGGCTCCGGCAAGGAGCGTCATCGTATCTCCCGACCAGGTGAACCCCCACTCTGTCGCTCCGGGAGCACCGGCAACGAGGGTCTCATCAATGCCATCAATCTCGAGGTCAACATCGCCGACCGTCACTGAACTCGTTCCCGTAAACTGGGACGGGAACGTGACCGTGATGGACTCGTTGTTGTTCACATTCGAGGGTGTGACGAACTGAATCTCATGGTTGGACAGAGATCCAGTGTCAGAGTCTGAGAGGGTGTTTTTCAGGTAGAGGAGGTTAGCCGCCTCGGCTACCGTGAACATGTGGACACCAACTGCCCAGAGTGCAAGCGCTATTGCAAGTAGGGTCGCGATCCCGCGTTGCATAGTAACTTGCCGTCGTAAAACGTACATGTACTTTGTTATTAAATTTGTAAATAACATTCAGAGGCGCTCTGCTTGTGCTGGCCGGCACACGCCTCCTCGATTGAGGAAAGTCTGTGGAGAGATATGTCCCTGAGTCGTACCAAAAAATGATACAGCCGTTTTACTCAAGGTCATACCAGTGACTTTTTATTCCTCGATCGACCACTACTATTGTACACTGCGATTAAATACGCCGTCCTCTTTCTGGTGTTGATAACTCAGAGAGAATCCCGTCTTCCCTCTCGGACAGGCGCCCTAAACGTCAGAGACTGTCTGAGACAGCACCCCACATGACTTATACACGGCGGGTACATTCTGTTCCTCCCGACACCTGTATATACTGTGCATATGCAGGGAACTACTGGGAAACCAACGCTCAGAGAACGCGTGCGGTGGTACCCCGTCACAACCGTGGGTTGGCTCGTGACCGGAATCTACACCGCCCTCCTCCTCTATGTTATCGTCGAGACAAACCGTGACCTCTACTCCGTGAATCAGGCGCTCTTCCGAGCGACAATGATCATAAGCGGCATGGTGGTGCTCATTCTTCTTTATGCCCGGTATACCGGGGAGAAGCCCTTCTGTGCGAAAAAGTAGCATGACATCCCATATCCACAGACAGAGGACCCGCGGATTTACGCTCATTGAGCTCCTCATCGTCATCAGCATCATCGCCATCCTCGCGTACACCATCCTCCCCGTCCTCTCGAAAGCGAAGGATAAAGCGGCATTTGCGCGGGCGGAGATGGAGTTTATGAGCGTCAATGCCTCCATCCAGGCCTACCTCAACGAGTACGGTGAGTACCCGCCGGACACAAACCGCGACATTCCTCCGGGACTCGAGGAGTTCCTCGCTCCCGGCATCTGGCCGGACGCCGCCTGGCCGGGGAGCGTTTTCGACTGGGACAACTGGGATGACCCAGACACGGGCGAGAAAATCTACCAGATTAGCGTCCGCTTCTGTCCAGTTGGACAGCCGTCGCAGTGCCGATTCCCCGAGGCGGAGTGGGCCGCGAACTTCGACATCAACAGCGCCGTCTACTACTGTATCCAGGGTGCGTGCCGGTCACACCTCTCCCGCCCCATCAACCACCCGGGCTACTGCGTCAATTGCTCAAATTAGAACCGATCTCACACAGAACCGCACAAGGCAGCGGTTTGTATTACGTACTTTGATCCCGATAGTTCGCCGATCGGTGCGAGACAGGTTCTAAATATTGTGTTCTTTCCACAGGTCCGGTAACTATTGGGGTGTTCAAACGTTTACACTATATGAAAGCGGACATTTTTTGTCCTGCTTGGTTTGGTTTTGTATTGCTAGTCTTACTAGGTTATTGGTGTAAATTAAAAAAAGAATGAAGAACTACGTATACGGAGGAGCGCTCACGCTCCTCTTCATGGGAGCGATGCTTGTCCCGAACGCACAGGCAGAAACGACACCGGCAGGGGGTGCAACGCTCGAGCAGATTCAAACCCTCATGGCAAAGATTGAGGAGCTTCAGAAGCAACTTGCGACGCTCCGCGGAGAGGTGAAGGCGGTGCTCCGCACCGGCATGAGCGAGGGAATGACCGGCGACGACATTAAGAAGGTCCAGGAACTCCTCGCGACCGACCCC
>CAYRER010000008.1:0-6149 GCA_964423385.1 uncultured Candidatus Saccharibacteria bacterium
CTCCGTCACTGACGAAAAAGATACTGCCCTCGTCGGCGGTATTTTTTTGTGTGACACCGTACTGCGCAAGGAGCTCTGTCACCTCTTTGTGCGGATGTCCATATGAGTTGTCCTTACCGGCGGAGACAACAGCATACGCCGAGGCGGCGGCCCGGAGAAATGCCTCGCCCGTCGAGGTGCGCGAACCGTGGTGTCCGACCTTGAGGACGTCGCTCTGAAGCTCTACACCGGTACCCACGAGATACTCCTCCACTCCCTGCGGTGCATCGCCAGTGAAAAGGAACTCCGACTCACCGTACACGAGGCGGGCGACAACCGACGATGTGTTGCTCTCCCAGTTCGTCGGGTCGCGGTCCGGAAAGAGGACGACGAGCGTCGTCGTTCCCGCCTCACCCCTGCCAAGGTCGAAGACCTGCCCGCTTCGGGCGTAGAGGATATCCGCACCTTCTGCTTCAATAGATTCGATGAGTGCATCGTACGCCGGTGTGTCGGCGACGTTCTCCGTCATGAGAACCGTCTTCACGGTGTACCGCTGAAAAACATCCACGAGCCCGCCGATGTGGTCGGCGTCCGGGTGTGTCGCAATCACCATGTCAATGTCGCGGTCGAAAAATCCCATGACCGCACCGAGCTCGCGGAGAACCGCGCTTCCCTTCCCGCCGTCAATGAGGACCTGCGTCCCCGTGGGCGACTCGATGAACGTGGCGTCCCCCTGCCCAACATCGAGAAATATGACGCGGAGGGTCCCGGCTTCAGAAGAAACCCCCGGAGTGAGTGCGGTAAAGAGCGCAAGAAAGAAGACCGAGAGCGCTCCCGCAATCGCCGGCAGTTTCAGCTTTTCCATAGGTACCATTCTACCCCACCACCTCGACAGGATCCTCACCGCATTCCTTACTCATACGATTAATCGTATGAGTAAGGAATACTATTCCGGTTAACCGGAATAGTGGGCAGGGCCGGCATCTTTTCTGGAGACGCTCTCAAAATGCTATACTCGAGGAATACACCTATATTTCATTTTTCTATTTTCTATTTAACTGTTTACTATCTAACCATCTAACTATCTATCACCATGCACACCTACACACCAAAGACATTCAACCTTCCCGAACTCCCCGGACTTTCCGAAAAACAGATTAAGGTGCACCTCGGCCTCTACGAGGGATACGTGAAGCACGTCAACGTCCTCCGCGAACAGATTGCCGAGCTCACCGCGCTCGACAAGGAGAAGTACGCGTACGCAATTATGGAAACCCGCCGCCGGCTCGGATTCGAGTTTAACGGCATGCGTATGCACGAGTACTACTTCACCCAGTTTGAGGGCGGCGCACAGGCGCTCAGTGCTGACTCAGCGCTCGGGAAGGCGGTGTCCGAGAAGTACGGTTCCGTCGATGCATTCACCCTGCACTTCACGCAGGTCGGCATGAGCCGCGGCATCGGCTGGTCAGTCCTCTACGCGGACCCTGAGGGAAACACGGTCCACACGGCGTGGGTCGCCGACCACGAGCTCGGCCAGCTCGGCGGTCTCCCCGTCATTCTCGCACTCGACATGTGGGAGCACGCATTCATGGTTGACTACGTTCCGGCAGAAAAGAAAAACTACGTCGAGGCATTCCTCAAGAACGTGAACTGGTCGGTCGCCGAGAAACGGTTTGACGCGACGGTGTAATTACTGGGAGGGAAATCTCTCCCGAACTCCCCCGGAGGCGCTCCGCGCCTCCGGGGGAGTTTCCTTTTCCTCTTCGATAACCCACCCTTCGTAGTCATTCTTCACCACACCACTATTCCGGTTAACCGGAATAGTAGCGGGGAGGTTCCGTGAGGTGAGCCACACAATTCCTGCGCCAAGGCCAGCGTACATGAGAACGGTAAACCCGAATGGGAACACGGGGACAGAAAATGACGCAAACGGGAGCGTACCGAAGAGCTCTGCGACCAGGATGATGTATGAGAGCGAGAGGTGTGCAAGAAATCCGATGAGCGTGCCGAGTGTGTGTGAAACCATTCCGAGAGTTCCGGTGAGAAACGTGAGGAGCATCGCGATGGGGACCATGGGGAGGACGAGCACGTTCACGAAGACCGACACGACCGAGAAGAGCCCGGTCTGGAAGAGGAGGAGCGGGAGCACAAAAAGCTGCGTCGCGATGGTTGCCGTCACGAACCCGCGCACGCCGATGGTCTCTGGGATTTTCGTGAGTCGTTTTTCAATATAGGGTGAGAGGAGGATGAGACCGAGGGTTGCGAGGAACGAGAGCTGGAAGCCGGGGTCATGGACGAGGAGGTAGGGGTTAAGCGCGAGCATACCGATGCCGGCGAGCATGAGCGCACGGAGGGCCGCGTATCTCCTTCCCGACGTCTGCGCAATGAGGAGGAGGACTGCCATAATGCACGCGCGCACGACGGTCGCCGAGAGGCCGACGAGGAGTGCGAAGACGATAATTGCAGAAATCCCGAGTACGAGTCTCGTTCGGGGAAAGAAGAAAAACGTGAGGAGGTGCATCACGGTCGAGACGACAATCATGACGTTGTATCCCGAGAGGACGACGATGTGGATGATGCCGGTCTCGCGAAACGTCCGTTCGAGGTCTTCGCCGAGCGCACGCTTCACGCCGAGGAGCACCCCCTCCCCGAGCCCGCTTGCGGGCTCGGGGATTGCCGCCTCAACGGCATCCATGAACGCTCGCTTCCCGCGGTAGAGTTTCCCCGTAAACGATGTCTCGTCCCGCGCGAGGACGGAGACGTCGGCGAACGGGAGTGTGAACTCGACGCCGCGCGCTTTGAGGTACCCCGGATAGTCGAACGTTCGTCCGCCGTCGGTCTCGAACGTCTCGGGTCGCTTGAGCGTTCCTTCGGCGGTGACGGTGTCTCCGTAGCGGAATGCTTCGGCAGCGAACCTATCCGCAGTGACGAGTATGAGCTCGCTGCTCCCCTCCGGCCGGACGTAGAGGTGCACGGTCGCCTCGCGCGCGTCCGGCTCGCGTACAATGCTCCCCATGATGACAACTTCTCTCCCCGCGTACTCGGCGAACGCTGACGGTTTTGATTCGACGTAGTCGAGGCGAAGCGCGCCGAGCGTGAAGAAGATACATACGATACTTATGGGAATGAGCCAGGGCACCCGACTCTTCCCCAGAATGAACGATACGATGACACATGCCCCCGCGACTATGCCTAAAAGCGCAAGACCGGAGAGCCCGACATCAAAAAATGAGCGGAACAAGATTCCGCCCGCACATGCCGTTCCAATCGCGTAGAAAAATACCCCCCGCATTTACCGCAGAGACCACTCGGCTACGAGCGTCGCTTCCTCCTCCCTTGAAAATACCTTCTTGAATTTCGCCGGCTTCCCTTTCACGCGCTTTTCGCACTCCGCCCACGTCTTGTGTGTCATCACTTTTCCATCGAGCACCGAAACGTACGAGTACGCAGGGCCAGTCTTCTTCGATTTCGACTTTGATTTCGAGACCACGCGCGCCTTTGGCATTGTTTTCAAAAACTCTCCGTACTCTTTTTCACTACCTTTGAAGAGTCTCGCCTTCTCTTTCCGTGCAAAGCCGTTTGCAATCATGTCGACGCGTTCGTTCCCGGCAATCCCCACGTGCGCACGGACGTGTTCCCACGCCACGTCGTGAGCGCCGGAAATTTTCACGAGCTTCTGCCAGAGCTCTTTATTGAGGACGTCAGTCTTCCCCTTTGTCTGCCAGCCGTTCTTCTCCCAACCCTTCACCCACTTCGTGATGCCGTTCATTACGTACCGTGAGTCGGTCTTCACGGTCACCCTCGACTTCTCTTTGAGGGACCGGAGAGACTCAATTGCCGCGGTGAGCTCCATCCGATTATTTGTCGTATGCGCATCGTACCCGCCGAGCTCCCGCACGTCTTTCCCGACGATAACGACAGCCCCCCACCCTCCCGGACCCGGGTTTCCAATCGCACTTCCGTCACAAAATATGGTTACGTTCTGCATACAAAAAAGTATATCACCCGTCTCTACTCCACGCCCAAGCATCACTTCCCCACTTATACTGTAAGGTACGGCCGTACGTTACAGTATATTTCTCTTTCACTATGGAATGAGGTCAACAATTCTGAGTCGTGTCTCTAGGCGCCCCATGAAGTGCGAGCGCTCGACATGTGCGAGAAGGTTCGCCGGCTTCCCCTTTACTGGCGCCTCCGTGAAATCCTGGGGAAGCTTGAAGAAGGCAATTGCGTCGAGCCAGCCATTCTCTGTCCTGAAGGAGAGCTTCGTGTGGTTCTCCGTCTTCCCGAAAACCTGAACGCGCTCCGGCACGGCACCCTCGATGAGGAACATGGGCTTCGGGTTGCCGACGCCAAACGGCGCGAGCGATTCGAGCGCGGAGAGGAGCGCGTCATTGATGTCGCCAAGCGTGATGCGCGCGTCAATCATGTAGCCATCGTTGGGAGTGTCAAGGTTCTCAATTTCTGTGAACGCACTGACGAGTGCATCCTGGAGCGTGTGGATCTTCTCGTACTCGACCGCAAAGCCGCCGGAAGCGTGGTGTCCGCCGAACGTAATGAATGCGTCCCGCGCTCCCTCCATGAGCCGCACGACGGAAATGCCGCCCCCGCTCCGACACGAACCCTTGAGGATTCCCTTTCCGTCTCGGCCCCAGAGAAACGTCGGCCGGTCAAAGTCTTCCGCAAGCGAGTTTGCGACGAGACCGACCAGGGACGGTCGCCACTCGGGGTTCCCCATGACGATGACCGTAGGGAGTTCGGCGAGCGACTCGATGCGGTGCTTCACCTCCTTCACCATGCTCCCGACAACACCCTTCCGCTCATTGTTGAGCTTCTCGAGACGCATGACGTACGCACCGGCCTCCCCCTCGTCTTTTGTGCGGAGCATATGGAAGGCGTCTTCGGGGTCATCCATGCGCGACGCCGCATTGATGCGCGGTGCGATGGTGAACCCGATGTCGTCCTCGGCGAGATGACGCTGGCTCCCGCCCGCCTTCCGGAGGAGGTGCTGGAGTCCGGGGCGCTGGGATTTCCGCAATACCTGGAGTCCGTACCGTGCGAATACTCTATTTTCATCAACGAGCGGCACCATGTCGGCAATCGTCGCGAGGCCGACCAAGTCGAGCCACCACTTCTCCATGCCGTCCTTGAGCGTAATCTCGCCGGTCGCGCGCCCCTTCGCGAGCACCGCCTGGACGAGCTTGTACGCAACCGCTGTCCCGCAGATGCCCGTGAAGGGGTACGCATCGTCGCGCTTCGGATTTACGACGGCGTACGCTGGCGGTAGTGTCTCCCCTGGCTCGTGGTGGTCGGTCACGATGACGTCGATGCCGAGTTCGTTTGCTCGCTCGACCGCCTCGTGGTCGGTGATACCGCAGTCGACGGTAATGATGAGCGTCGCGCCGCGCTCCCCGAACTTCGGCACGGACTCCGCATTGAAGCCGTATCCTTCGTCGTGCCGGTGCGGGATGTAGTTTTCAAAATTGGAGAATCCAATGGCGGTAAAGAAATCGTGGAGGAGCACGCCGCCGGGGATGCCGTCGCAGTCGTAGTCGGTGTAGATGACTATGTGCTCATTCTCTCGCACAGCGCGGAGAACACGCTCCGACGCCCGCTCCATATCGGTGAGGAGGAAGGGGTCGTGGAGGTCGGTGTCGTAGCTCGGAGCGAGGAACCGCTCGGCGGCCTCCGCGTCCGTGATGCCTCGGTGCGCGAGGAGCTCCTGGACAATCGGCGCATACGCCTGGAGCGCCTCGCGGGCAGTCTCCGGCACCTCCGGTCGCTCCTCATACACTTTCCGCGGCGCCACCATAGTAGGAAGATTTTAGCACATGTGGCACAATGGCCCTGTATGAATGATATTTTCGATAAAATACTCGCTCGAGAAATTCCTGCAGACATCATCTACGAGGACGACCATACCCTTGCGTTTCTCGACATCAAGCCGGTGAACCAGGGCCACGCGCTCGTCATACCGAAGGTACACTTCGTGAACGTCTTTGACGGCGACTCTGAAACCCTCGGACGCATGATGCAGACAGCACAGAAAGTTGCACGCGCACTCCGCGAAGTCACGAACTGTGACGGTGTGAACATCACCATGAATAATGAACATGCGGCGGGACAGGAGATTTTCCACGCGCACCTCCACATCATTCCGCGCTTTGAGG
>CAYRER010000008.1:6249-26195 GCA_964423385.1 uncultured Candidatus Saccharibacteria bacterium
GCAAAGCGAAACCACGCCGGCGCCATCTCTTCAGTCTCCACCGGCTCACCTTCCCACCGTCGCACAAAAAATGAGTGCACTTCGAGATGCTTCCCATCCTTGAATAGAAATTCGATGACCGAGACCTTTTCAAGGTTCTCTTCGCGCGCCGCCACACCGCACTCTTCGGCGAGCTCGCGGAGTGCTCCCTCCTCGATGGTCTCCCCCTCCTCCACCTTTCCGCCGAAGCCGTTCCAGTTGCCCTCGCCGAAACCGCGCTTCTTCATGCCGAGGCAGATTTCGCTGTCCCGGAGAAGGTAGACGAGCGTGAGAATCTTTTTCATATATATAGTGTACCTCTTTCCCTCGAGAGCCAAAATCTGGGTGTAGAGAAGCATCCGAGAACCCGCAAATATACTGTAAGCTACACCCGTAGCTTACAGTATATTTTCGTTCTGGACGGTCTGACAAAGAAATGTGTCAGATTTCGGCTTTCGAGAGCGCTTCGATGCCCGGTAGAGTCTTCTTTTCCAAAAACTCGAGCATTGCACCGCCTGCCGTCGAGAGGAACCCGAACGAATCGTTGAGGCCGAGTGCGTGGATTGCTGAGACCGTGTCACCGCCGCCGACGACCGAGAACGCCGCCGACTTCGCGATGAGCTCCGCACACCGCTTCGTCGCCGCATCGTACCCGCCCTCGTAGTTGCCCAAGGGGCCGTTCCAGAGAATAGTCTTTGCCTCAGCGATGTACGGTGCGAGCGCCTCTACAGACGCGAGACCGACATCAACGATGCGCTCATCCTTCGACACACCGTCCGCGGACACCATCCGCGATGCGCCATCCTTCTCCGCGACGACGTCGGTCGGGAGAAGAATGTTTTCTTTCGCGAGGAGCTCGTTCCCCGAGAGCGATACGTCCGAGACAAGCGACGTACCAACCTCGTACCCTTTTCCCTTGAGGAAGTCATTCGCAAGAGCGCCGCCCACGAACGTGCGCGTGTACGTCTTCGCGTACTCCTCGATGAGCGGTGCCTTCGTCTCGAACTTCGCTCCGCCGAGGATGAAGAGGGATGGGTGCGCGGGGGTGAGCGCCTTCATGAGTCCGTCGTACTCATCCATGAACGTGAGGCCGGCGAACGCGGGGAGATGCTTCGGGAGGCCGACTATGGACGCGTGCGCGCGGTGCGAAACGGCAAACGCGTCGTTGACGTAGAAATCGGCATACGAAGCGAGCGTCCGGGCAAACTCGTCGTCGTTCTTCTCCTCACCCTCGTGTGAGCGGAGGTTGCCGAGAAGGAGCGCCGTCCCCTCCTTCATGTGCGCAATCTTCCCGTAGACGTCCTCGCCGACAATGCCCGCGTAGTGTACGACCGGAATGTACCGCTCGAGGAGCGGGAGGAGGGGTGCAGTGCTGATTTCTGGGTCACGCCCCACGTGCGTGAGGATGATGACGCGCCCACCCTTCTCGAGGAGATGGAGAAAGGTCGGTATGGCGCGGTGGATGCGGAAGTGGTCCTCCGCGACCCCGCCATGAATGGGGACATCGAGCGACGAGCGGACGAGGAACCGCATGCCGTAGATGTCACCGAGCTCTTCTATCGACCGCGGCCGGACATTCGAATTCATGTTGTTGCCCGTACAATCTGGGTAAACTCCTCGGCGTGGAGACTTGCACCGCCGACGAGGAAGCCGTCAATAGTTCCCTCCGCAAAGAGTTCGTGTACATTCTTGCCGTTCACCGATCCGCCGTAGAGAATGCGGACGCGCTGAGCATCGTTCCGCCCGTATATGTCGGAGACGGCCTTCTCAATGAAGAGACGCATTTCATGGACGTCAGACGGCGTCGCGTTGACGCCGGTGCCGATTGCCCAGATGGGCTCGTACGCGATGACGATGTGCGCGAGCTTCCCCTTTCCGATATTCGTGAGTCCCTTCCGAATCTGATTCTCAATAAAGGAGAGGTAGTGCCCTCCCGGGTCGCGCTTCCGCTCCCCGACGCAGAGGACGCCGGTGACGCCTTCCTTTACTGCCCTAACGAGCTTCGCGTTCACCTCCTCGTCGGTTTCACCTTCCGCCCGGCGTTCTGAATGCCCGAGGATAACGTGCGTGACGCCAAATGCCTTGAGCATCGAGAGCGAGACCTCGCCCGTGTGGGCACCGAGCTTCTCGTGGTGGACGTTCTGCGCGCCGAGGGAGAATGTTTTACTCCCGTTTCTGACTGCGTCAATGCTCCCGAGGTAGACGTGAGGCGGTGCAATGACAACGTCAACCCCCTCGGTACGTGCGAGCTTCTTCTTGAGCTCTTTGCCGAGACGAACAGCCAAAGAGGGCGACTGCGGATTCATCTTCCAGTTGCCGATGACGAGGGGCGGTGTGCCTTTTTTCATGGCTTCCATTCTACCACGGCCGAGGAGGGGGGAGACTACTCGACTTCACGCCACCCCTCGACGGTGTAACTGCCGCCTGTACCCGAGAAAAGGGGGTTGAGCATACCCGTTTCGTAGTACACCGCGGCGCTGTTTGCGAGACTTATCTGGTGCGCTGTCGCCCCGCGGAGAAGGAGACTGTTCCTGCCCACAATCTTTCCGTACGGGGCGTAGTAGATGACCTCCCGCTCGCTCCCCGGGGTATTGTTGTCAATGTCCATCGCCACTTCCCCGCCGCCGCTCGCCGCGCTGTTATTCATCGACACCATGAGTACGTACGAGTCTCCTGCCGCGCCCGCGTACCCGGTGCTCCCCTGGATGGTGAGCTTGCTCGACGTCGTCCGGTTACCCTCATTGTCGGCGATCATCACCGCACCCTTGTCGGGAGTGCTCGGGTCTGCCTGGATGGTCGGGCCGTTCTGCGTCGTGATGTTCCCCTCCACCCACACCGGCCCGGCGAGGGTGAGGATGGTCGCATTCTTTGATATCTCCAGGTTGCAGGGAATCTTGAGAGGGCCAATCGTTTGGTTTGTATCGATGATGTGGAGTCCTGTCGGTAATCCTCCCGAGCACGATGCGAGCGGGAGTGTTCCGCCGGCTTCCGCCGCAGCTTTCCACTCCTCTATAACGGAGTCGGCAATCGGCATCGTCCGCGTCGCCTGGTCGGGGCTTCCGGGATGGCAGTTCGGGTTCCCCGTGCACGAGGCGCCGGAGACGAGCGTGCCGGTGAGCGTCTGGTAGTACGCGTCCTCGCCGACGGTCGAGCTCGTGATGGTATGCGCCCACACGGTGCCGGTTGCGTTGATGCCACTCACCAGACCCGAGGGGCCGGCCGAGATGATGTCGCCGTACACGCTGTTGCCGGAACCGGTCACCTGCCCGTTCGAAAATACGTTGCCGTACACGCGCGAACTGTTCGCGAGCGTGAGTCCTCCGTTGCCGCTCTGGAGGCCGAAACCGAATGATGCACCGCCGCCGATGACGAGGTTCGTCGTATTCCGCCTCACCGCACCTCCCCTGTTTCCCTCAGAGACGAACGTGTACATATCAGAGTCTCCCGTCCTCACGACACTCACATCCGCGCCAGCGATGCTGAACGACTCGGTGTTCGAGTAGTTCATCACCGCACGGTGGCGGTAGACCGCGTCCTCAATGCCGGCCTCCGAAGCGAAGAAGCTCACCTTCCCCGATGAGAGCGCGCGGTACTGCGCGAGGTCACCGTATGCACCCCCGCCGATTGCGGTGACGAGAAAGAGAGACGTCGCGAGAAAGAAGACAACGGAAACGAGGAGCGCCGCGCCGCGGGTATTCGGCTGTCGTCTGAAATTATTCATAGGATCCGCGGACTACCGCACTCGTGTAAAAGGTTCGGGTACTCGACGCCGCATCGCTCACTGCGGAGAGCGTGAGCGCCACGCGGACGAGCTCGGACACTGCGCCGGCGTAGCGGGTGAATGTGAGTTCCTCGACCGTCACCGCCCCGCTCGTGAGGGGACCCTGATTGGCGCCGTTTATGCTCATGGTGAGTCTCCCCGATACGAGAGAAAAGACGGTCGTCGTTGCTCCCTCGGTAAGCTCGAGCACTCCGGGCGATATTCCGAACGTGCTCCCCGCGATGTCGATTGAATCCGCGCTCCGCACTGCGCGCACGATGCGCTCGAGACTCACGCTCGCCGATTCCGTGAGCGACCGGTCGGTGCGGTTTTTGAGGAGCGTCGTGTCGAGGGAAAGAAACGTCGTGACGAGCGCAGAAGCCACGAGCACCATGACGCCGAGGTACACGAGGGTCTCAACGAGGGTGAATCCCCGAACCGGCACCTCCCTCCGTGTGTATACGAGCGGCATCATGGATTTATTTCAGTGAGTATCGTGGCGAGTGACACGCTGTCGACGCCGCCGTTCCAGCTCACCGTCGCCGTCACGTACTTCGAGCTCGTGTCCGCGACGCTTCCGCCGGTCGTCGAGGCGACAATGTCATCGGTGGTCGCATCGCGGTAGACGTTTGAGACGGTGAAGCTCCGCGAAAAATCACCGATGGTCTCAGGGCTCGCCGTCACTGCGATGCTTCCGGTCGAGATGTCGAGGTAGTGTGTGTTATTCGTCGCGAGCGCGGCGAGATCATTCCAGTCTTCGTCGCGGATGAAGCGGACGAGCTCGAGCGCCTCTTCGGCGAGGTACAGCGCCTGGGTCCGTTCTGTCACCTCGCGTGCGCTCGTGAGGAAGAGCGTTACCGCGTTTGCTGAGAACGCAATGATGAGCGCGGCGATGGAGACGCCGATGACGACTTCGAGCGATGTGATGCCGCGCCTGTTCATGTAAAAATTCTTGCACATACGCTAGTCGTACTCAATGAGACCTGATGCGTGGATGGTGATGGTGGTTGTCCCGTTCCTGTCGGCATCCCTCAGGTACACCGTGCCGGTCGCGCTCGGTTTCCCGGTGAGGCGCTGAAAGGTGATGTTCGCGCCGGAGACGGCAAGTGTCCCCGTCGCAGTCACCCCCGCCCCGAACGTGTACGTGATGTTCGATGCGGCTCCCGGCGAGTAGGTCGGACCGGTAAATCGGGTCACCGACGTTGTTGCAATGCGGACGCCGTAGACGGTGTCATCCTCCGATGCGAGTGTCTTCGTGCGCGCATCGGTAAACGCCCGGTACACCTCCCCCGCGCCGGCGCGGAGGCCGGAGGCACGGTGGAGATTCTGGAATGCCCCGGCGGAGATGAGCGCGACGAGCGCAATGAGTGCAGAGACGACGACAATCTCCGCGAGCGTGAATCCTCTCCCCGTATGCCGAAAGCGCGTGCCCATGAGAATCTAGATGCTGTCCGAAATTGAGTATATCGGGGTAATCATGGCGAGCGCGAAGAAACCGACGGCGCCGCCGATGACGACCATGAGTATCGGCTCGATGATGGTTGAGAGGTCTTTCGTCTTCTGTTCAACCTCACCTTCGTAGAAGTCCGCAATCTCGGTGAGCATCTCCGATATCTGGCCGGTTTCCTCACCGACTGAAATCATCTCGCCGACCATGATGGGGTAGAGCTTCTCGTAGGCAATGAATGTCTCCGAGAGCGGCGCTCCCTTCTCAACGGAGACGGCCGCGGCGGCAAGGACGTCCTTGTAGTACACATTCTGGAGCACATCCTCGGTAATCTTGATAGCACCGATGACGTCGACGCCGGAGGAGAGGAGCGAGGAGAGCGTCCGCGTCGTATACGCGGCGTTCGTCTGCTTCACGAGATTCCCGATGACGGGGAGATTGACATACGTGATGTGGAGGATGCGCTTCCCGATTCGCGTACGGGCAAACGTGATGACACCGGCGACGAAGGCGGTGAAACCCCCGAGGGCGAGGAGTCCTTTCTCTGAGAGGAACGTGCTCGTGCCGATGATGACGCGCGTCGAGAGCGGAAGCTCGATGTTGAGCTTCATAAACGTGGAGGTCAGGGTCGGCACGACGTAGATCATCATGAGGACGCCGATGATAGCCATAACCGAGACGACAATTGCCGGATACGTCATCGCACCCTTGATTTTCTTCCGGAGCGTCGAGGAACGCTCGAGCTGGGTCGCGATGGTCTGGAGCGCCGCTACGAGACCGCCACTCTCCTCTCCTGCCCGCACCATGGCGACGTAGAGCGGTGAGAATGTCTCCGGGTAGCGCTTGAGCCCGTCGTGGAACGGCTCACCCCGGCTGATGCTCTCGCGGACACCCTTCGTGATGCCCTTGAGGCGGGGGTTCTTCGACTGACGCTCGATGACCGAGAGCGCGCGGGAGAGCGGGAGTCCGGCCTTGATCATCGACGAGAGGTTGCGCGTCATCATGACGAGCTCGTCTGCCTTCACGCGTGAGAGGAAGAAGTTTATTTTCTCGAGATTGAAGAGCTTCGCGAGCGAGAGACTCCGCGCAGGCACGACCTTTGTCACCGTGTGTCCGCTCTCCCGCGCGATTTCGTAAACCGCGTACTTGTCGGTCGCCTCAACAGTCACCGAGACCGGTTCACCCTCGCTCGTCTGTCCTGTGTACGTAAATTTCTCCATGTGAACTATTCTGAAATGACGCGGAGCACCTCCTCAATAGACGTCTGTCCGAGCGCGGCCTTGTAGATGCCGTCTTCTGCCATGGTGAGCATGCCCTCCTTCCGCGCCTGCGCCTCGATGGCGTCGGCCGTCCCCTCCGCGAGGACGAGCTCTTTCACCGTCGGCGAGACGTGCAAGACCTCATGGATGCCGATACGCCCCTTGTACCCTTCGTCAGCATCCGGGCCGTCCTTCGGGCGATAGAACGGCACATCGTTCCAGGTCGCAGAAGACTTCACAATCTTTTCCTTCTTCAGGGTGTCGAGGATGCGGTCGAGATCGAGGTGCTTCTCGAGATTCGCACGTTCGTTCGCCGAGAGCGTGTACGGGACCTTGTCCTCAGTGAGCCGACGGACGAGGCGCTGGCCGACCGCGACGCGGAGGGTCGACACGAGGAGGAAGGTTTCAACGCCCATGTCGATGAGGCGCGCGACTGTTGCTGAAGAGGAGTTCGTATGGACCGTCGCCAAGACGAGGTGGCCGGTGAGAGCCGCATTGATGGCGAGGTTTGCCGTCTCCTGATCGCGGATTTCTCCCACCATGATGATGTCCGGGTCCTGGCGCATGAGCGAGCGGAGACCGTTTGCGAACGAGAAGCCGATTTCCGGCTTCACCTGTGTCTGGTTGACGCGCGGCATCTGATACTCAATCGGATCCTCGATGGTCGAAATGTTCACCTTCGGCGTGTTGAGGAGGTCGAGAACGGTGTAGAGCGTCGTCGTCTTGCCCGACCCCGTGGGTCCCGTGACGAGAATGATGCCGGTCGTCTGCTTCGTCGCATCGTGGATGCGCTCGAGCGTCTGCCCGTGGAAGCCCAACCCCTCGAGCGTGAAGCCGGAGCGTCCCTCGCGGAGGAGGCGCATCACAATTTTCTCACCGAAGAATATGGGGAGGACCGAGACGCGGAACGACACCTTCTGGCCGTCCATGTCCATCTTGAAGCGGCCGTCCTGTGGCAGGCGCTTCTCGTCGAGCTTGAGGTTCGAGAGCACCTTGATGCGCGCAGAAATGGTGGACGCCGCGTGCTTCGGGAGCGACATGGCGTCGTGGAGGATACCGTCAATCCTGTACCGAACGAGGAGTTCATTCTCCATCGGCTCGATGTGGATGTCAGATGCGCCCTGGATGATGGCGTGCCGGAGGAGCGTGTCGACGATGCGGACGACGGGGAGGTCCTCGGCCATCTTCTTGAGGTCCGCCTCCGAGGTCTCGTCCCCGCTCTCCTCGGCGATGACCCTGAGCGCGGACGCTTCCTTGACGATGAGGTCGCCGAACTCGTCTTTGAGGGTCTTCTGGTACTGGAGGAGCGCCTTCTTCATCGATTCGGTATCGGTGAGACGCGGGAGAATCTTGAGCCCCACCTTCTTCTTGATGAAGTCGATTGCGGGGAGGTCGGCGGTGTCGAGCATCGCTACCTCAAGGGAATCGTCGTTTTTCTTGAAGGCGATAATGTTGTGCGTGCGGGCAACCGGCTCGGGGATGAGGGAGAGAATCTCAAACGGAATCTTGGCGTCCTTGAGGGAGACAAACGGGACGCCGAGGACGTACGACTCGACGCGGCGGAGGTCATCTTCCGAAATGAACCCTCCCGAGACGAGGGCGTCAGCAAGCGTCCGCTTTTCTTCAGACGCGACCTTCTCGGCAGCATCAACATCCTTCCGAGGCACGAGCCCGGAGTCCAAAACGAACCGCTTTATCTGTGTATCCTGTATACGCACGGTAAGAACTGTTTCTCTCCAAAAGAGATTATGTGTACATTGTATCACTACGAGAGACCAAAATATTTACCTATATACAGTTCTCAGTAGCACAAAAAGAAAAAGCCCCTCGCCTCGGTCTTGCGACCTTGGCTCGGGGCTCGTGTTGCCGGCGCTCTGCCAGAAGCTACTTCTTCTCCGGCTCTGCGAGGCGATAGTGGTTGTTGCAGAAATCCCACTTGGGGCTCTCCACAACTGCCCAGACGTAGCCGCAGTCAATCGTTTCACGTCCTTTCGCCTCGATTTTCTCCCCTCGAGCGTGAGCGCGCTTCAGTTCCTCCTGCTCTTCTGGAGAAGCAGTCTCATCATCCCAGTGGGGAACCCTCGGCGGGTAGTGGACTTGGAATGGGTGAAGGGTGCAGCCGGGTCGTCCGCAGGTGCACATTGGAATCTCCTCGGGGAAAGTGGGGCGGCTTGAAACCTACTCTGCGAGCTATCCTGAACCAAAGAGGCACCTTTTGCAAATACAAGAGGTGACTGTTTGACAACCTCTCCCCTTCCTATATACTCATCGTATTGACTGAGTGTCGGCTTTCCCAGCCGGCATTTTTGTTAGGTTTTAGAAGAAGTTAGAAGCCAAATAAGGAGTATACTCCGTAATAAGGGCGCTCAAAATTGCTTGAAGTTCGCGAAAAAACAAAGTTTGCGAATGAGCCGTACAACTGTACGGTGAAGAGAAAACTGCAGTTTTGACAAAGAAATTCAGTAATTTTGAGCGCCCGTACATATATATGTTTGATTTAAAGGTAATACACTCGGTCTTAGACCAGATGGAGGATGAGCGCGGCATCAGCCGCGAGAAGATGCTCGACGCTATCGAGCAGGCGCTCGCAACCGCGTACAAGAAGGAGTTCGGCAAGCGCGGGCAGATTATCCGCGCGACGTTCGACCTCACGAGCGGCGCGACGACGTTCAATCAGATTAAGATTGTCGCCGATGATACGACCGTCCGCATGGACGACCAGGTCGACCACGAGGCGGAAGGCGACGAGCGCCAGGCGCCCGTCGAGGAGACACCGGGGGAAGACGGCGACCTCCGCGTCCGATTCGACCCCGAGAAGCACATCCTCATTGAGAACGCGCGCCTCATCAAGAAGGACGTCGCAGTCGGCGACGAGCTCGTGTTCCCCCTCGAGCCCAAGGACGACTTCGGCCGCATCGCCGCACAGACGGCAAAGCAGGTCATCATCCAGAAAATCCGCGAAGCGGAGAAGGAGTCTGCGCTCAAGGAATTCGGACAGAAGGAGGGCGACATCATCGTCGGCCACGTTCAGCGCTTCGAGCGCGGGAACCTCTACATTGACCTCGGCCGCGTCACCGGCGTCATGCCGTACGACGAGCAGATTCCCGGCGAGCGGTACCACCCGGGCGAGCGCATCCGTGCGCTCCTCCTCGCCGTCGACGAGACCCCGCGCGGCATCTTCCTCAAGCTCTCGCGCTCGCACCCCGACTTCCTCGCGAAGCTCTTCGAGATTGAAACACCTGAGCTCCAGAACGGCTCCGTTGAAATCAAGGCGATTGCGCGCGAGGCCGGTTCACGCTCGAAGGTTGCGGTCTTCGCGCACGACAGCCACATCGACCCGGTCGGCTCCATGGTCGGCCAGCGCGGTGTCCGCGTCTCGACCGTCATGAGCGAGCTCGGCGGCGAGAAAATCGACATCATCGAGTGGTCGGAGAAGTCCGAAGAGTTCATCGAGGACTCCCTCTCTCCCGCACAGGTGCTCTCGGTTGAAATTGCCGCACAGCCGGGTGAAGGTGAGGATGCGCGCGGACACGCAATCGTGACCGTCGCTCCCGACCAGCAGTCTCTCGCCATCGGCCGCGGCGGCCAGAACGTCCGCCTCGCCGCAAAGCTCACCGGCTGGAAGATTGACATCATCTCGACGAACCAGGGAGATGCTGAACCGGGGGAGAAAGCTGACACGCCCGCAGAAACTACCGAAGAGACCGAAAATTAATGCTGAGGACTAACAACTAATCGCCATTATCTAATCGTATGAACCTACTCCACGACATCCCCTGCGGAACCAAAGAGGAAATGAACGTCATCGTCGAGATTCCGAAGTTCTCGAAGAACAAGTACGAAATCGACAAGGCGACCGGCATCATCGCGCTCGACCGCGTCATGCACACGGCGCAGGACTACCCGTTCGACTACGGCTTCGTCCCGCAGACTCTCTTCGACGACGGCGACGCGCTCGACGTCGTCCTCCTCACGACGTACCCCCTCATGCCCGGCATCCTCGTGAAGGCACGTCCGGTTGCAATTATGGAAATGACCGACGGCGGGGACCGCGACGATAAGATTCTCGCTGTTCCCGTCGACGACCCGCGGTGGAACGAGGTGCAGGACCTCGCTGACGTAAATCCGCACTTCATCAAAGAAATGACGCACTTCTTTGAGACGTATAAGAAAATTCAGAACAAGGAGGTGAAAATTGGCGAGTGGCACGGGAAAGATACAGCTATGGTTGCATTTGAGAAGAGTGTCGCCCTGTATAAGGAGAAGGAGGTGAAGGGCTGACCCAGAGAAGCTGGCCTGGGCCGTCAGGAGAGTCAGAAATAATTCGCACGTACTGTTTTGTGCATAAACAGCCGGGCCCTTTGGCATAAAACGTGAAGAGAAGCACCCTCTGCGGGTGCTTCTCTCGTTTTATGAACCGGAGCGTGAGAAGCGAGAACATGAAGCTTTGCAAGACTCATTGAGATTTTCTGATTTAAGAAAATCCAATGAGTGGACAGTTCCTGTAAGGAAGTGAAGCGACCACATGGAAGCGAAACCGCGAGGTGAGACAATCTGGGAGATTGTCGTAAAGTCTTGAGCAATTTCTGCGAAAGACCCACTGCTCCTGTAAGGAGGGACAGGAGATCCTTTATGAGTGTAACGAATCTAGGAATCTGACGTCGGCTGTTCTATACTATGGGTGACAATTACCCGCTAAGGTTTTCAGCTATGCAGTGCTCACTTCGTACCCACGGAAGCATGTTCCTACTCACCCTGCTCTCGTTCCTCTCGCTCACCGTTGCGTTCGCACAGGAACCGGAGACTCCCGCCGCCGAGCGTGCCGAGACCCGCGCCGCCGCAAGAGAAGAGCGTCAGGCGATGCTCGAGACACGCCTCCAGGAGCGCATCGTGAACCTCATCTCAAACGTGAACGTACGCCTCACCAGCGTCATCGACCGGTTCGGGAACATCATCGCTCGACTCGACACCCGTATCGAAAAGCTCAGGACAACAGGAGTTAATACCGAGAGCGCCGAAGCCAAGCTCAGTGAAGCAAAACGGCTCCTCGTCGACACCTCCATCGCACTTGAAAACGCGCCATCGGCCCGCACGGCGATGGGGGGCGGAACACCCCGCGAGTCATTCCAGGCGGTGAAGAAGGACATCCTCGCCGTACGAGAGGGGCTCCGAGGAGTACACGTGCTCCTCACAGAGACCGTCGCACTCCTCAAGGAATCAGTGCGCGAAGCGGAGCTCGGCCGAGGTGTGAGCGAAGCGGTGCGTGCCGATGCCGAGACCAGTACCGAACCAGCAAATGAACCGGTAACCAGCGAATAATATGACAAACGACAACAAAGGTGTGAAATTTGAGATGCGGATTCCCGAGGAGTACAACCGCATTCAGCACCGGCACCTGGGGCCTATCCTCGCGGTCCTCGTCGTACTCCTCCTCATCATCCTTGGCGGACTCTACCTCTGGGGCGGAATGCTCGCGAAGCAGGCACCCGTTCCACCACCGATTGTGAATAATGAGCCGGAGACCCCGCGGGCGACGGCCGACGTGCAGATTCTCGACGTCCTCTCCCCCTCCGATGAGCTCGACGCAATTGACGCAGACTTGGGGAGCACCAACCTCGACCTCATCGACGCCGACCTCACCGCCGCCGAAGCCGAACTCGACGCCGCGCTCCGGTAGTACCGGAAGACTTTCCAACCGCCGGCCGCGAAGCGGCCGGCGGTTGTGATTTTCTCAAAACCTAGTACACTCATCGCACTATGGAAAAAGAACTGCTTGCGGGAATTAAGCTCGAGAAGAAGCCGGGATCGGAGGTCGCCTTTAGCGGCGAGATTCCGTTCTCCGAACTCGAGAAGCACCGCGCGTCGGCCCTCGCCGCGGTCGGCAAGGAAATCTCAATTGACGGCTTCCGGAAGGGCCACGTCCCCGAGGCGGTCCTCGTGAAGACGGTCGGCGAAATGGCGATTCTGACCGAAATGGCCGAGCGCGCCATTGCGAAGCTCTACCCCCTCCTCGTCGCCCACCACAACCTCGACGTCATCGGGTACCCGAAGATTTCCATCACGAAGCTCGCGAAGGACAACCCCCTCGGGTTCACCCTCGCGGTCGCCGTCGTCCCCGAGGTGACGCTCCCTGACTACGAGAAGATTGCAAAGGAGCTCAATGCGAAGAAGGAATCGAAAGAGGTGACTGAGGAGGAGGTGACGAAGCAGATTGAGGACATCCTCCGCCAGAAGGCCGCGTACGAGCGCCTCCAGAAGAAGGCCGTAGCGAACGCCGACCACGTGCACGGACCAGACTGTGACCACAAGGTGAATGCCGAAGGCAGAGAGGGCGCCCTGGGGCACGAGCACGAACACACGGACGGTGAGACAGATGACCTGAAACTCCCCGAGCTCACCGATGAGTACGTGAAATCGCTTGGCAAGGAAGGCCAGTTCACCGGCGTCGAAGATTTCCGAAACAAGATTAGGGAGCATCTCACGATTCAAAAGGCGCAGGACGTCGACTCGAAGCACCGCGCAAATATCACCGATGCCATCATCGAGAAGTCGAAGATGGAGCTCCCGCAGGTGCTCGTCGACGCCGAAATCGGCCAGATGTACGCGCAGATGGAGGGAGACCTGAAGCGCGCCGAACTCAAGGTTGACGACTACCTCACTCACATCAAGAAAACGAAGGAGGAGCTCATTAGCGAATGGAGACCCTCTGCCGAGAAGCGCGCGAAGCTCCAGCTGGTCTTGAACGCCATCGCGAAGAAGGAGAACGTCACCCCAGACCCATCGCTCGTCGACCACGAGGTATCGCACCTCTTAGAGCACTACAAGGACGCCGATGAGAAGCGCGTCCGCACGTACGTCACCTCGGTGCTCACCAACGACGCCGTCATGAAACGCCTGGAGGATGCAAAATAAAAAATGCCTGCGAGCCCCGGGGCTCGCAGGCATCGTATGGGGAGATCCGCCGCGCGCGTCGGACCTTGACTCTCTGGTGTGCACGCCGTAGTCTTCTCTTTTAGAAACACACCTACGGAGGAAGACCCGTGAAAAAGATTCAAATCACCGCCGTTCCGCCGGGGAAACTGCCTCTGGATATCCGGACGCAGTTCGTCGGCGTTTCGATGCCGTACGACCCGGACATCCAGAAGTTCGCTGAACTCGGGGCGATGGAGCACGACAGCACCGAAAAGGGATACGTCGTGCGCATCAATCACGTCATCGAGGCGCTCAGGGAGTACCGGCAGACTCGCGCCGCCGACTTTCTCTGTCACGCCGGGGCAGGCGAGAAGTTCATATGGTTCCCTGCCGACATCTGCAAGCTCATCGAGAGCTAGCACCCTGCCGTACGCACCATCGGAGAGCCCTCCGGTAGTGCACGGCGGGTTTTTCGTTTCTGCACCCTTACCACCCCTTCTGAAAGTTTTGGACACAAACGGTCTATTTTGCTAGTATCATTCACATATGGAAAAAGAATCGTCTTCAATCAACAGCTACCTCGTCCCAATGGTCATCGAGAAGACCCAGGGTGGCGAGCGCGCGTTCGACATCTTCTCCCGACTCCTCAAGGAGCGCATTATTTTCGTCACCGGCCCGATTGAGGACCATATGGCAAACCTCATCGTCGCCCAACTCCTCTTCCTCGAGGCGGAGGACCCGAAGAAGGACATCGCGATGTATATCAACAGCCCGGGCGGGTCGGTCTCTGCAGGCCTCGGCATCGTCGATACGATGAACCACATTAAGCCCGACGTTGCGACCGTCTGCGTCGGTCTCGCCGCTTCGATGGGTTCCATCATCCTCTCGCAGGGAGCAAAGGGTAAGCGCTCCATCCTCCCGAATGCCGAGGTGATGATCCATCAGCCGTGGGGCGGCGCACAGGGACAGGCGTCAGACATCGAAATCACCGCCCGCCACATCCTGAAGACCCGCGATCAGCTCAACGGTATGCTCGCAAAGGCGACCGGCAAGCCCCTCTCCCAGATTGAGAAGGACACCGACCGCGACTTCTTTATGACTGCCGATGAAGCAAAGAAGTATGGCTTGGTTGACGCAGTCTTGAAATAAGTTTTTGAAAAAAAAGCCCCGGCCTTCGGCCGGGGCTTTGTTTTACTAGCGGACGACGAGATCTCCTCATCAGCTTGTTATGAGGATGAATCGTCGATTACAAGAAGCGTGCGCGGTGGCGCACTCATCTTCCAGCAAAACGCCCTGGTTCCTGTCGAGCAATGTCCCGTCGGCTTGCCGCGAGGACGCTACGACAGGAGCGTTTTACACCTCTCCATTCTTCTGGTACTCTGGGGATGTCGAATTATTGAAAGTAACCTGCCCGGGCACGACGGTTCAGTCACGGAAGACCCGCGGGCTCAGGCGAAAGAAGTATGCCAACAGGAATTGTACTCGCCCTCATAGCGGGCGGAGTACTCGGCATCGCTCTCGGATATTATCTTAGGTACGTCCACGCGCTCAGCAAGAAGGAATCTCTTGAAATTTCAATCAAGGAGCGCGTTGTCGAAGCAGAGGAGAAAGCGCTCAAGATAGTTGAAAAAGCCGAGGAGAAGGCCGAGGCACTCGAAAAAGAGAAGAAGCAGGAGTTTAAGGAACTAGAAGAGAAGCTCGCGAAGACCGAGGAACGTCTCATCAAGAAGGAAGAGCTCCTCGACAAGCGTCAGGCAGACCAGGACACACAGGTCGAAGAAGTCCGCGGGAAGATTGACCAGATAAAGGATATTAAAGCTCGGCTCGATGAGCGCGAGAAGGATATTGACGCGCGCCTCGAAGCCGTCGCCGGCCTCACGAAGGAGGAGGCATACGAGCGCATCACCGCGCGGGTTGAGAAGGAGTACGAAAACGATCTCGTCGCGCGTATCCAGAAGCTCCACATCCGCGGAGAGGAGCAGTTCGATGAACAGGCGCGGAACATCATCACTTCGGCAATTCACCGCATCGGGAACTC
This sequence comes from uncultured Candidatus Saccharibacteria bacterium, assembly GCA_964423385.1. GTDB lineage: Bacteria > Patescibacteriota > Minisyncoccia > Phycocordibacterales > UBA918 > Damh-18. The sequence continues at coordinate 21,684 of CAYRER010000008.1, forward strand.
GCTCCGCGTCGATATCATGAGCTCAACGATTGAGCTCCCGAACGAAGATATGAAGGGCAAGATTATCGGCAAGGAGGGCCGGAACGTCCGCGCGTTCGAGCGGGCAACCGGTGTTGACGTCCTCATCGACGAAACGCCGGGGCACATCACACTTTCATCATTTGATCCGGTGAGGCGTGAAATTGCACGCGTCGCACTCGAGATGCTCCTCGCCGACGGCCGTATCCAGCCGGCGAAGATTGAGGAGGTTGTCGAAAAGGCGCGTGTCGAGGTAGGTACCATCGTCCGCAAAATGGGTGAGAAGGCCGCCTACGAAGCAGGTGTGCCGGGCCTCCACCCCGACCTCGTGAAGATTCTCGGCCGGCTCCACTTCCGGACGAGCTACGGACAGAACGTGCTCTGGCACTCAGTCGAGATGGCGCACATCGCCGCAATTATCGCTGAAGAGGTCGGGGCAGATGTTCCCGTTGCACGCGCAGGAGCGCTCCTCCACGACATCGGCAAGACGGTGAGCCAGGAGGTGCAGGGTACGCACGTTGAAATCGGCATCCGCATCTTGGAGAAGTACGGTGTTGACCAGAAAGTCATCCTCGCGATGCGCGCGCACCACGAGGAGTATCCGTACGAGACTCCGGAAGCAATCATCGTCCAGGTTGCAGACGCTATTTCAGGCGGACGACCGGGAGCACGCCGCGATTCTATCGAAAACTACATCAAGCGCCTCGGTGATCTCGAGAAGATTGCAACCGATATGCCGGGTGTTGAGAAAGCATTCGCCATCCAGGCAGGCCGTGAGGTGCGCGTTATCGTAAATCCGGAGAAAATCAGCGATATTGAAGCCCTGAATCTCGCTCGCTCGATTGCGACAGACATTGAGGAGAAGCTTCGGTATCCGGGAGAAATCAAGGTTAATGTTATACGCGAATCCCGCGCTATTGAATACGCGAGATAACGTACGGATATCAAAAGTATGCTAAAAAAGCCCCGTCCGGGGCTTTTTTAGTACTAAGAAGACATCGTTCGATCAAATCCCAGCATCACTAGACCACACAAATCTCCGGTGCGGAAGTCTATTGCGCTCGAAAATCGCTCCTATATAATTATTTATAGCCATATTTTGGCACTAGTGCACAGAACTCATTTATTTATCAATCGCCATTAAGTACGTCACGTACAAAAACTTCATACGTTATGAACAAGGCAGATATCATCGAGAAGATTCACGAGGTAGTCGGCGGCACTCGTGCAGACGCAGAGCGTTCTGTTGAAACGCTCATCGACTGCGTCGCAGGCTCTCTCAAGAAGGGCCAGGAAGTATCAATCGCAGGCCTCGGCATCTTCTCAACGAAGACTCGCAATGCCCGCACCGGACGCAATCCGCGCACCGGCGAGAGCATCGAGATTCCTGCTATGCGCGTCCCGAAGTTCCGCGCAGCAAAGGCACTCAAGGATGCGGTGAAATAATCTCCTCATTTTTTAGAAAAACTGCACGCTGTACACGTGCAGTTTTTCTTTTTCTCTATCCCCACGCTCTCCACATATTTGCATAATAAAAAATAGTGATACAATAATCGTGTACCGGAGGTATTAACTTGGTCTACATGTACACCAAGCTAAAACGGTATCGAGTCATAGCACGTTAGTGCTATCTCTCACCACAGCAAAAGCCCCACGCGAGGGGCTTTTGCGTTGTCTAATTACCCCCTGCTGGTAGGTCTGATTTCCAGCGTTCGTACGATGTTTTCAATAATCACCTCAAAATCAGCGAATGATTCAAACCCTGGGCCATTAGCGTCGCCCCGAACCGTAATCTGCACCACGAGTGGCTCGTACGTATCGCTCGGGGGCACATCACGCATGACAACAAAATAGTTTCTGAAAAAGACACCCACATCCCCATCGCCATTTGAATATATGTTTAGGCCGCCCTCGGTCATACCTATCGGATTTGGATTGCATCGTACGAGTGTATGAGCATCCCAGCGGTAGTCCTTGTTCCACCAGGTATTTGAGTACAGTTCGTACAGGATGCTTGAAATGTTCTTGTATCCTGCGACGAAAGTCTCTTCCCTCAGACGATATATCCTAACGTCCGCCACATGCCGGTCTTTCAGTGAGGAAATGGTGAAGTCCACATCTCCATTAACGTACGGATCCCCCACCGTATCGAAGCGGACTAGATTCGCTGGATATTTTGCTGCAAACCCAACACCTTCAAAAGAAAACCACCCCGATGTGTTTAGTACAGTCTCTATAGTTCCTCCGTATGGAAAACAGTCCTTGATCTCACCCTCCGCTGTTGTTTCGTTCGGAGTAAGGGGTGTTTCTTCAGTCCCATTGGCCTTAGGGGGTTCTTCCTGTAGTACCGGTATATCTCGAACTTTACTGACAACGTTCTCAATCTCATCACCCGCAATTACTGAACCGCTCTCTGTATACATAACAGCCCCATACTGCATACCAAGCCAAAATCCAAAAAAGGGGAGCACGATAAAAACGATTGCTGCGAGTGTTTTCGAGAGAGTGGTCACCGTGGTCAACGACGTAGACCACTTAGCTTCTTGGGCTGGCGCGCCCTGTGGCTGTGTGTATTCAGTTTCCATATGTATACAGTATACTCCCTCCACGTGCTCGAGCTGTCTTAGTTTTCCAATGGTTGCACTCCACTTCCGTTTTGATACCATCGAAAGAGCAGTTCAATCACCGCACGGAAGGAGGAGATTATGAGCCATAGCACGAGCGTCCCCTGCCCCAAGTGTGCGGACCTGGGAAGACACTCGCTCGTCTACCAGAACGACGCTGGCACGTACCAGTGCCCGCACCCGCTCTGCCTCACGCTCTTTCTGGAGCTTCCGAGGAGAGACAGGTCCATCGTCCGTAGCGGCCCCAGAATCTTCAGTGGTCGCCTGAAGTGGAGACGGTAGATTTCGACCCGCACCGCGAAGAGATTCGCCTCGGCGGGTCTTTTCGTGCCCGTATAAAAAAGCAACGCCTGCAAACGCAGGCGTTCTCGGGTCCGAAGGACCCATGGAAGCAACCAGACCGGAGTCTGATTTAACAAGGTGCTGTCACCCCATTCAGAAGAATGGGGCCGATAACATCTACAAGTATTGTACTCCTGGCACTTTGGAGTGCAAGCGGAGGCGGTATAATGAAAAAAGATTGCAGTTCCCACCAACGAGCCGAGGAGGAGGGGCCCGATGAAACGACTCGTGCTGTGCGCAGCGCTCGCAGTGTTCGCAATCAACGCCTCCGGGATGGCTCCGCGGAGCTCGGGCGAGTTACCCAAACCACCGGAAGGTGGTGAGATGGTTACGCTCAAGCTCAGCGTGAGCAACTGGCTCCCTCCCCAGCACCAGTTCCATCTTCGTGGAATCTGGTGGGTGAACGTGAGTCCGGTTCCCTGTCGCATCATCTTCTACCGCGAACCGTCGATGTTCCTGGTGTTCTCGGTCGATTGCCTGGGGCTCGACACGGTGCACGGTAACCTGAAAGACCTTCAGTCCGACAAGCCGGTGTACATTCGGAAAGAGTAGTTCCCCGGTTGGGGTTGAGGCCCGCTGCGAAAGCGGGCTTTTTGTTGGTGGTTAGAGAAGTTTAAAGGTTTTTCCAACAATAGTATGTAAGCTTTCTAACTCTTTTTTTATTCTGCTTACCTCATCTCTAACAACTCTCCGTAGAGATGCTTTCTTAAAATCATAACGGACATCAACGATATCTTGAAGAATAATATGATTACCGTCTGCCAGATAAACCTCATATTCTATAAATCCACCAACACTTCTTTTAGAAATCTTATTTATGCCTACAGAATCAAGTATCTCCCTGGATACATGTCCTGCAAGCTTTTTAAAATCATGGGCAGGTTTAATGCTCATGATTTCTTTAATAATTTCTTCATTAGTTTGCTTTGAACTACTCAATATGAGCAATGTGTTTATGATTAGCTCAAAATTATATGTCATCAAAATATACCAGGAGCGCGAAAAGGCTGGATCAGTACCTCCGTGACGATTCCATAGGCATTCATCTAAAAAATGTAGCCCAGTCTGTGCTCGCACCAGAGCCCTCTCAGCTAGTTTTTGTTTACCTGGTTTCATCAGATTGATCCAAGAATGTCCGCTTTCGTTGCGTTATCTATCAGCTCCCGTTTTTTCTCATGTGAGAATTCCTGTATTTCCTGCTCTCGTCTGTTTGCCTCCCTTCTTGAAGGGTATTTCTCAAGATAAACTAGAAAAACTGGTCTTCGTGACTTTGTGTATTTCGCGCCAGGCAAAAAACTTAAACCATTATGTTGTTCAATCCGTCGTCGAACATTCCAAGTTATACCTGTGTAGAAAGTCCCATCCTTGCACTCAACCATATAGACGTAGTAAGCCATTTGCTCAATTATATCATTCGGGCAAGAGAAGCTTGAAACTTACAGTTTCAGTACAGACTGTCGATACTCTAGTTCACTTTGTTCCTAAAACACCAGACAAACTTTTTGACTCCCTGGACCCAGACACTGAA
>CAYRER010000008.1:26295-34074 GCA_964423385.1 uncultured Candidatus Saccharibacteria bacterium
AAACCGGCACGAGGCCGGCCTTTCAATATCTGTGTGCGGGCACCGGGAATCGAACATTACATGTTCAGTACCCGTTCAGGATATTTTTGTTCACCCCGTTCCAAAAATATCTCTGAACAGCTTCGATTCCCTGGACCCAGACACTGAAAAACCGGCACGAGGCCGGCCTTTCAATATCTGTGTGCGGGCACCGGGAATCGAACCCGGGTGTCGAACTTGGAAGGTTCGCATTTTACCATTAAATTATGCCCGCTTCTTGAATGTGCGACATTCTAGCACTTCTTCCATGCAAGCGCTAATCCAGCGCGCAAGTGCAACGCCAAATGCCTTATTGCCCCGCGAGCGGACAGTCACGTGAGCAGTCCCGTACTCGTGAGATCCACTCCTCTTTCTGTCTTTTCCTACCCTCCTATCAATACTTGCGGGTTGAAACTGACTCCTCAATAATCCGGTCTTTTCCATCCAATATTCCTCGGCGGCGGGAATGTTTGAGTCTGGATACAAATGTAATCTAATAACGAAGTTCCTTGGGGTGAGTCCGAAGGATTGAAGCCATCTCATGTGGAGATTTATAACGCGATAATCCGTATTCACAAGGCGAACAATATCATTTGTCTTGCTCCCTTCTCCGATATACAAGCCAAGCCCGAGCATAAAGAGGTCGCGGCTGGAGACTTTACCAACGTCTTTTCTTGCCTTTGTCTTTGCTTCCTTGATGGTCTTTTTCTTTATGAGCGCTTTCGCGCGAGCTGACGCAATTCTCGCCCGACCAATTGTCGCGATTGTCTCGTCATTCGGTGTATACGAGATGCGCGAAAGGTGGTACGAGAGCGTACTTATTGAAAGGCCTGTTATCTTGGCAATATAGTTGTACGAATACCCGCGCTTTCGGAGTCTGATTGCAGTATCTTTTGCGCTCATCTCTTTATTATATCACTTGATGCACAGCTGGTGACTGGGTTTCGTATAAAGCTGTGTGCTACAATCAAAACACCATGATTGTTCTTGAATTTCTCGGCAATGTCGTAACGACGATTCTCATTGCGTACCTCGCGTTCACGAACACCCTCGCCGAGCGCATCGAGGCGCTCTTCCCCGCTCCGACAGTTGACGATACCGGCGCCGAAGTTGCAGAAGAGGCCGGTCTTGAGCCATACATTGAGGAAGAGTCCTTTGCCGATCGCCTCGTTCCGAAAGTTCTCCGAGAAAACCTGGCCTTCCAGCGTGCGGCGACCATTGCGAGCACGCGGGAGGAAGAGCCGGTCACTATCCCGGAAGATGTCTCCCTCGAAGAAGCAGTCCGGGGCGCACTCGTGAACGTGTACTGCCAGTACAAGACCGACGAGTTCATCCGGACGACAACCGGTACCGGGTTTTTCGTAAACCAGAAGGGGGTCATCCTCACGAATGCACACGTCGCGCAGTTTCTCATTCTTGAGAATGCAAAGAACCTCGAGGGCGACGTCGACTGCGTCATTCGCTCCGGTGACCCGGCAGAACCACGCTACACCGCCGAACTCCTCTACATCTCACCCGCCTGGATTGTCGAAAACGCAGACGTCATCGTCTCAGAAGAGCCGCGCGGCACCGGCGAGCGCGACTATGCCCTCCTCTACATCTCAAAGACGACTGATGGATCTCCCCTTCCCGTATCGTTTCCCGCAATTCCTGTTGACGTGAGTCTCCTCACGCGAAGCGTCGCCGGTGCCCCGGTTGTGACCGGAGGGTACCCGGCCGAGGTGCTCCTCCGCGACGGAGCAGACGCGAAGCTCGTCCCCGTCGTTGCCGACGCCACCATCGGCACCCTCTACACGTTCGGGAGCAACTTTGCCGACATCTTCTCGATTTCTGAATCACCGGTCGGCGAACAGGGTGCTTCCGGCGGCCCCATTGTGACCGAAGCGAACCGTGACGTCATCGGACTCATCGTGACGAAGGGCGACGAGGAGGTCGAGGGCGAGCACAGTCTCCGCGCCATCACGCTCTCGTATGTCGACCGTACCATCGTCGAGGAGACCGGCTTCACGCTCACTGAAAATATGCAGGGCGACGTCGGGTACCGCGGAAAGATATTCGAACAGGCAATGCTCCCCTTCCTCGCGGAGGTGCTCACCGAGGAGCTCGGGGCGAACTGACATTCTAGACACACAAAACCGCCGGCCCAAGGGGCCGGCGGTTTCTGATTCCTAGAACTCTGGTTCCGTTTCCGGCAGAGGTGAGGTTTCTGGCGTTGTGGTTCCCACCGCCTCGGTCGTTGATGCTGTATCGGCTTCCGGAACAACCAGCTTCTCTTCTTTCTCTTTCGGCTCCTTCTGGATGCCCTGGTGCTTGGAGAGCGTGTCGAGGTCGTTCACGAACGTACGTGCCTCAGTGAGGAGCGCCTCCGCGTCAGCAACATTCCTGTCCTTGATTGCGAGCACTGCAGTATTGGTGAGCTCCTCAACCCGTGCGAGTCCCTCGACGAGTCGCGCTTTCACCCCAGCATCGTCAATGTTCTCGAGTCGTCCCGTAATTTCTGCAGAAACGCCGCTGATGGCTTCCACTTCCTTCCCGCCAGCCGCGAGACGCTCATCTTCAGAGAGGACTACCGGTACGAGTGTCTCGAGTGTCACCGCCTTCCGCACGTCAATGTCGGCCATGAAGACGATGAGCTTCTGAATGAGTCCGAGGGTCTTCGTGAGACTCTCACGTGGCGCATCAGCCGCTTTCTGCTTCACATCGTCTTCCGGCGCCGCTTCGACAGCGAGAACGTCAATGTTTTCTGCAACCGCATCCGTTTTTGGCGCCGACGGGTTGTCATACGCTTCTTTTGCCTCACCGATGAGCCGGTTTATGTCAGAGAGCCGACGCTCGATGTCTGCAACCTCTTCAATCGTTGCTGACTCTTTCACGGTAGCAAAGAGTTCGTACGCACGTGTCGTCTCAAGCTCAACCTGCGCCATAACTCCCTCAAATGACGGTTTGTTCTCAACCTGACTCGAAGCAACCTCACTCTGTGCCTCCTTCACGACGGTGCGCACCGCATCGATGAGCTCGGTGTCCTCTGTACCCCCTGCCGCCTCGAGCACTGCCGACTGCACCTCGAGCTTTGTGCTGAATGCAATCTGCGCAATCGCCGCCCCCTCAGCGTCCGCCGCCTTGAGTTCCTCGATGCCGCTCTGCACCGCTTTCGTGCTCTTCTTCACATCCTTTGCAATCTGCGTTTTCACCTCGTCGGTGAGTTTCCCCTCCGACGCAAGCGTGCGCGCCTCGGTAATGCGCCGCTCCATGAGCTTTGTCTCAAATTCAATCTTCTCATACGGGGAGTCGGCAAGCTGTTTCTGGATGGTCTCATTGAAATTGGTCTTCACGAGGTACAGAACATCACCCGGCATCGCCCGCTCCGCAATAAAGGGCGCGAGGATGATGAAGACCGCGAAAATACCTCCCGCAATGCGCGCGTACTGCCAACTGAAGTTGAATGTGACAAATGGCTCTGACTGAATGACACTCTCGAGCTCAGCGCGCGAATGACCCTGCTTCGGCAGCGGATGGTACTCCATGTATGAAAGAATACGCTCACGGAGCTCACGCCGCTCCGATGCCTTGAGGCGTATTTTTTCTGCGTATTTTTGTAAATCTTTTTCGAACGATTTCATATGTGTTTCAGACGTCTGACCTCCGCGCTCTCCTCCTTTGCTTCAATCTTGTCCTTGAGTATCTTGAGGCCCCGGTGGATGCGCACCGAGACGACGTTTTCCGTCTCCTCGATGAGTTCGCCGATTTCCTTCGGTCCCAAACCGTCGACGAAGCGGAGCGTGAGCACCTCTCGGTAGACGACGGGAAGCTCGCGGACGAGCATACTCGCCTTCTCTGCGTCGAGCCGAAATGTAATCTCCTCGATTCCGCCGCCGTGAAGCTCCGGGAAGTTTCCCTCCCCTACCCCCTCCTCTTCGAGAAGGGCGTCGAGTGATACCTCTTTCCTCCTCCGGTACTCGTCGATGATGAGGTTGTTCATCACCTTGTAGAGAAACGGCTTGTACGAGTCAATCGTGTGGCCTTCCCGCAGGTACCCCCAAACCTTCGTGAACGTATCGTGGACAATCTCTACGGCCCGTTCCCGGTCCGAAATCCGGTACACCGCATGGCGGAACAGTGCGTCAGAGTACTCCTCGAACGCCTTCAAAAAACGCTCCTCGGGGGAATGCGCCCCGGAAGCACCTCCTGCTTTCCCTGCTGGCTTTTTTGGACTGTCGGCCATGTGGAAACCATTATAAGCGATGACGGTGGAAAAACCCACTTCTTTCAACAAGATGCTCGCTTGTTTCGTTAAAAACCCTCGCATTTCTGAATGACGAATGCTATTATCCTTGAACAAAATCAGTAATCCTGATTTTGTGGCTTAGAATCGTGGTGTATCATAGTGGTAGTGTTCATGGTTTGGGGTTCTTTTGAGTGTCCTTAGTTCTGTATTCCGTCCCTATCTGGGTCGGGGTGTAGCATAGTGGTAGTGTTCATGGTTTGGGACCATGAGGTCCGGGTTCGATTCCCGGCTCCCCGACCCAGATCAGGACGAGGACACTCAAAAAAACCAACAATCTGGGAGATTATTGCGGTTTTCGGAGAAAAATGAGGTCCGGGTTCGATTCCCGGCTCCCCGACAAATGCAGGAAAACTCAACTTTTTGTTGGGTTTTCTGTATTTTCGTGAGGGAATCGAAGAGGTTGTCGACAATTTCGACGTTAGTGAGAAATTGTCATACAACCTGAACTGAACATGTAATGTTCGATTCCTTACAGGAACAGTACACTTCTCACAGCTACTGTTCGAAGTCTTGCGACAGTCCCCCAGACTGTCTCACCCGGCTCCCCAACAAATACAAATACGGCCATTTCTGGCCGTATTTGTATTTGTTGGGGAGAGCAAGGAAATGATTTTCCTTGCGTCCGGAATCGAACGGCGGAGACATGTTGCCCGGTAACAGTCGAGCCGTGTCCCGCGGCACTTAGCGAGTGTTATGAGCTTAGTGACCGCAGGACGATTCCCGTTTCATATGAAACAGACTGCATGTCCCACGTGGTACATTTCACGTGAAACTATTCAAAAACCACATTTTCGAGATATTTCATGGTCGCATATTTTTCACGTGGAACAAGCCGGATAGCCAAAATATCAATCTGCCACTCCCACTCGTACCCATTCTCAATGAGCCAGGTTTCGACAGCTCGTTTCATGCGAGACTGCTTGTCTCGGTGCACGTTCTCCTCCGGACGCCAGGTTCCATGTGAAACCGCCCTATCCAGATCCTGCCTGGTTTCATATGAAACCGTCTTTACCTCCACAAAATGCATCTTCCCTGATGTTTCACGTGCAACAATATCTATTTCTCCCCATTTTCTAAGGTAGTTTCGCTCAATAATCTCGAAACCCCTGTTTTTTAGCCATTCTGAAGCAATATCTTCGCCGATTTTCCCAATTTCATTATGTTTCGCCATAGTGTTTCCCGTGGAACTACTATAGCCATGAAAAACACCATTTAGTATGTTCCACGTGAAACATATTTGTGTCGTATTAATATGGCTCTAAATCGTATGGGTTCCATATTCTAAGCCATTTTTCAAGGACATTTTTCGGCAAAAATACTGTCCTTTATGCACATACCCCCAGGGTTTTCCCCAGTTTTCCACATTTCGGTAGGGATGTCCTTTAAAGGGGGTGCCACGTCCTTGATATGGAGTTCCACGTGGAAAGAGGGGGGTTGGCTACTTATTTTCCAGGGGTAATCGAAAGCTTACAGCTTCAGTACACCTTTTGGCTATATTATTTCGCAAAGCTCATAATCTAGCTCAAAAGCTCTTTCAATTACCACGCAACCTGCTCCCGGCAGGTTGCTCCTGGCCGCACACGAGAAAACGCCCATTCGGGCGTTTTCTCACGTGTGCGGCCAGGGGTAATGATCCCCGGAATTCTAAGTAAAATCTGTGCTACGCACAATTTTACTAAGATTCCTGGACGGCCGCTCGTATTACTCGCCCTATGATGGGCTCGTAATATACTGCGCGTCTTTCGATTACCCACGTGAGAGCTGTAGAGCTCTCACTCTGGCCGCACCATGTTTCTCAACGAAAAACTCCCTCTTTGGGGAGTTTTTCGGAGAAACTATCGGTGCGGCCAGGGGTAATCGAAACCCCGACTAATCCTTGGCAAGGACTCGTTATACCACTTAACCATGGCCGCGTTATGAAATTGTAGACCCGATTATAGTATCTCCCGGTGATTGGCGCAATGGACATAGGGCAGGGGAGCGCGTGGTGCTTGACAGGTTTATTTTATAGATGTATTGTGCGCACAACATTGGACCTCAAGAAGGGGGATGACCATGGCAGTTCAACTGACAAGTTGGGAGTTCGAGATGGAACTTGTCGACATGCTCCGAAGGCAGATCGACGAGGTTCGGGAGACGAAGCTCAGGGCGACCGCGCTCCGCAACAGCGCGAAATCTCCCAAGGAACACCGGAAATTCGATGAAATCCGGTGTCTCCTCTCCGCCGAAGAAGAGCGGGTGATTCAGTTGTACGGGAAGTTCCTCCCACAGGAGATGCTGACCGTGAACTGAACTCTCGGAATGGATCAGGAGCGACCGCGCAACGCAACACCGCGCGGTCCTTTTTTGTGCTGGTTTACATATTTATGACAGGGATTATACTGGTCTATATTTGTTTACCGAGAATCAATCCCTCATTATGTTTGAAGACCAAAAGAAGGAAGCGGTAGCGAGCGACCGGGCTGACAATGTCGATGTATCTATGATGTCAGCAGATAAAGTTGCTGAAGAGTACCAGAGGATTACGAACAGACTCAATGTCCTCAAAGATCTTGTAGGGAAGCCTGGCATGGATGCTCCGACACTCCTCGAAGAGCAGAGAAAGTTGGATGCAAGAAAGGCGGCTCTAGACGAGAGGGTCAGGGTTCTGGAGACAGGGGGACAAGAAGCCCCTATTGGTTCAGAGGTTCCAGCAGTTAATGATGAGGAAGACCTGTTCAGCAATGCGGTGAGCAGAAGTCCTGACGGGAGGGTTGCAAAGCGGGTGGAAAACTGGAGAGACGGCCAGAAACAGTAGCGTGTCTGGCAAAACCGCCGAGAGGCGGTTTTGTTGTTGTGGTTTCCCGTGATTACGAGTTGCTAAACAGAGGGACTCGATTCTTACAGAATCTGTTCAGGTTGTGTGTGGTGTCAGGTCACTAATTCGCTCACGCTCATAAGTGCCTCCTACCCGAGCTCGACTATTTCGGCATTATGAATAGCCGAAATATGTCTCCGCTTTGCACCAAGGCCCGGAAGCAAAGTAGTTTTGCTTCCTAATACAAACCACACTGGCTTCTCGCCAGTGTGTTTTGTATTGCCTTGGTGCACCCACCAGGACTCGAACCTGGAACCCTTAGTTCCGAAGACTAATACTCTATCCAATTGAGCTATGGGTGCGGTGATGTGGGGCTATGATACGGGGAAGGGGAGCAAATTGCAATGCAACTGTCAAAAGGGAGAGAGTCTGCTACAATGCACGCAATGATGATTGTCCGGAGCGACATCCCGAAGGAAGTCCAGCACGTCGCCGATACGCTCGAAGCGCGGGGTTTTGAGGCGTACTTGGTCGGCGGGTGCGTCCGCGACCTCCTCTTAGGGCGCAAGCCCAACGACTGGGACGTGACGACAAACGCCCACCCGACCGAAATTGAGACCTTATTCCCGGAAACGTTCGTGAACAACGACTACGGTACCGTGGGCGTCGTGAATGAGGG
>CAYRER010000009.1:0-33474 GCA_964423385.1 uncultured Candidatus Saccharibacteria bacterium
ACCATAAATCTTGGCCGTCGATTCATGCGTCCACAAAGACGCCTTGAATCGACGCAAGACTCCAGAATCACGTTTAGTGTTACTTTAACCAGAAGAGAACTTGGCCGTTATTTTCCACCAAGGTGGGTACAATCGCCATCGTACAGAATAGAAGATTGCTATACTAGAAGAAATGGGTATGACCCGCACAGCGTTTGGTGTGGATGCGCAGTCTCTGAGGACGCTCGCTCTTTTCTCATGCCTCTTTGCATTCTACTTTCTATTTTCTTTTTTCTATTCTCCTTCTCCTGCTCATGCCGCTCTCCTCTACTTTGACCCGTCGGAAGCATCGGTCGCCCGCGGAGATACCGTTACTGTTGCGCTCCGCCTCGACACCGATGAGGGCGAGTGTGTAAACACCGTTGACGCAGTCATCCACTACGATTCCTCCATTCGTGCCGTCGACGTCTCGCGCGGGAAATCAATCCTCAGTCTCTGGGTTGAGGATCCGACGATTGACGAGAGTGCACAAACCATCCGCTTTGCGGGCGGGATTCAGGGAGGGTACTGCGGAAGAATCCCCGGTGACCCGGGTCTCACGAATGTTGTGCTCGAAGTCGTCTTCCGTTCCCCGGGCTTCAACATCGGCGGAGGCGCGGGTTCTCCCGACGTGCGCATCTGGCTCGACGACTCCTCGCAGGTCTTTCTCCATGATGGGCTCGGCACGCCGGGTAATCTCCGCCTCCAGGACGCGCTCCTTACGCTCCTCCCCGTGGCCGGCAACACGCCCTCTGATGAGTGGCGGGGCGAGGTGCAGGCGGACAAAGTGCCGCCCGCCGATTTCTCAATAGAGCTCGCAGAGGACGAGGTAGCGTTTAACGGCAAGTACTTCATCGTCTTCAACACCCAGGATAAGCAGTCGGGCATCGATCACTATGAGGTTATGGAGGAGCCACTCTCGGAGTTCGGCACCTTTACGTGGGGCGGGGCAGATGCGCCGTGGGTAGAGGCATCGAGTCCCTACGTGCTCACCGACCAGACACTCAACAGCACCATCCGCGTGAAAGCAATCGACAAAGCGGGGAATGTGCGCATTGCCACCCTCGTGCCCGATGAGGCGATGCGGAGCATCTCGCGCGACCGGCTCCTCACCATCCTCGTCGTCGGCTCCTTCGTTCTTCTTCTCGGCGGACTCGCCGTCTTCGCACTCTGGAAACGACGTCAGCGCATTCTCGCGGAGAGCGAGACCACTCCAGACGTATGAGCATAGGTATGTTTAGAGACGTACGGCACATCTTCCTTGCAGTATGTATCGTGTTCGCCCTTCCTTCTCTGGCGGACGCGGCGACGCTCCGGGTGAATCCAAATACCGGCGTATACCAGGTCGGCGGAACGTTTTCGGTGAGCGTCCTCCTCAACACCGACGGGAAGGCAGTGAACGCCGCTGACGGCGTGCTCACCTTCAATCCGCGCGAGCTCCAGGCCGTCTCGGTTTCCCGCACGAGCTCGATATTTAACCTCTGGACGGAAGAGCCCGCATTCTCAAATGCGGCGGGAACGGTCACCTTCGGCGGAGGGTCTCCTTCGGGCTACAAGGGTGCGGCGGGAAACATCGTGACGGTCACGTTCAGACCCTTGGGTGCAGGGACGCCGAAGGTGAACTTCAGGAGCGGGTCGGCGCTCGCCGCAGACGGCATGGGGACGAACGTGCTCACGGGTATGACCGGCGGGACGTACACGGTTTCTGCACCGACTGAGAATCCTGAACCGGAGTACATCACTCCGCCCAATACGCCGACGGCTCCCAAGGTCACCTCGAGCTCGCACCCCGATTCGGAGAAGTGGTACAGGGAGACGACCGCGCGTCTCGCGTGGGAGGTCCCCCCGGGTGTCACCGCCGTGCGGACGCTCCTCGACGGTTCCCCCAACACCATTCCGACTATCGTGTACGACGAGGTCATCCGCGAGAAGGTCATTGAAGACCTCGACGAGGGCGTTTCGTACTTCCACATCCAGTTCAAGAATGCCGATGGCTGGGGCAAGATTACCCACTACCGGCTCGCCGTCGACACAGAGGCGCCGGAAAATTTTGCAATCACCGAGGCCGACGGAGCCGATGCTCCTCACCGTTCGCTCATCTTCAGCTTCGAGGACGTGTCGCCGGTTGTGGACTACAAGATTCAGATTGACGGGAAGGAACCGGTCCCGTACCGGGATGACGCCGGAGAGAAGCGGTATGTCCTCGAACCGCTCTCCCCGGGCTACCACACGGTCGTCATCGAAGCGTTCGACAGCGCAGGCAACTCGAGCGTCGCGAGCTACTCATTCACCATTGAGGCGTTCGAAAAACCGATTTTTGTCGATTACCCGACACGCATCAACACCGAGGTCATACCAGCCATCAAGGGAAAGACCCGACCGGGCGCCCGGGTTTCCATCGAGGTGGCGCGCGCGCAGGACGGCATGCTCCTCTCTTCGGTGAGCGGAGCTCCGGAAGGCGGAGACCCGTTCACCGTCCCGGCCGATGAGAATGGCGAATTCACCTTCATCCCGAATGAGGCATTCCCGCAGGGCGTGTACCTGGTGACGGCAGTCGCGCGGGATGAGTACGGCCGGATGAGTGAGCCATCCGACCCCATCCGCATCATCGTCGAGCGGCCCGGTTACATCACCCTCGGCTCCTACGTCGTCTCCGCGCTCTCCATCATCATCCCGCTCATTGCGCTCGTCTTCCTCCTCGCGTTCGGCTCGTGGTACCTCTACCACCGGCTCTCGCTCTGGGTCCGTCGCGTCCGGAAGGAGGCCCTCGAGGCGGAGGAGAGTCTCACCGTCGAGTTCAACGCCATTGTGAAGAACCTCAATGAAAAGGTTGCGGCGCTCAAGGATTCGCGCAAGGGAAAGCTCACCCGAGCGGAGCTCGACCTCATCGGGCAGATGGAGGACGACCTCAAGAAGGCCCGCTCGCGGATTGCGAAGGAGGTCGGAGACATCGAAGATATTCTTAAGTAACCACCCGCTATGCGACAGTACATCGAGACCCACATCGCCATTGCACTCACCCTGATTGTTCTCGCCGCTTCTGCCGGCATCGGCGCATTCGTCGCCGACCGGAATCAGAAAGAGGCAGAGCGTTCTGTCCGGAGTCTCCTCGAGCGCCAGGAGGCGCGGATGCTCGCGCTTGCCGAAACAACAGACCGCAACGATGCCGATGAGAGCGTTACCCCCATCATCAAGGACTGTGAACGACGGAGTGAATTTGACTCGCTCCTCGGAAACCTCGGAAATCTCGGAAAGAAAGACCTCCTCACGACACAGAACCTCTTCGAGGCGTGCGGAAACTTCGAGCGCGAGCAAAAGGCGCTCACGGTAGGAAAGCTCGAGCGTGAGTTTGAGGTGTACCGGGATCTCCTCGTGCTCCTTACGACTTTCACCGAAGACGACCTCGGCGGGTTCCACGAGACCCAGTGGGAGGACATCGTGGAGCACGAGAAGCTTCGGAGCGCGCTCCTCAACGACCTCACCAGTATCCAGGGAGAGATTATCTCGGAGCTCATCCAGGGGTCGAGCGTCGGCGGGGAGGCGGTGAGCACACTCGTTGCTGAAGCGCAGGACATCGGTCAGCGTCTCATTGTGTACGACCGGACGATTGATGAGGCGCGCAGGTCAATCAGCGAGTGATATGTTCAGAATCCTCTGGAAAATGCTCTTCCCGCGGTACGCGGGGAGCGAATTCACCACGGTACGTTACGCGTTCCCCGTGGTTGCGGTAACTGCGGTCCTCGCCGGACTCGCATCGGTTGTCTCGGAGAACAGCTCATACGTCATTGTTGAGACCGATGCTGAGACGGTCGCTCAGGACGAGCAGTTCATGGTTGAGGTGAAGGTTGCTGCGCACGTGCCGGTCAATGCCGTCGACCTCGCCATTGCGTACCCGGAGGACTCCGTTGAAATCGATGGCATCGATACCGGCACCTCAGTCATCACCATCTGGACGGAGGAGCCCTACGCGAGGGACGGCACTATCCACCTCCGCGGCGGGACGTTCCGGAGGGGGTTCATCGGCGAGCACACCATCGCGCGCATCAAGGCACACGCGACAGAGCCCGGCGAGGCGCGCATCCTCATCAAGGACACTCAGCTCGTTGCCGGTGACGGCAAGGGGACGGAGGTTCCGACAACGAAGGATTCGTTTTCGAATGTCGTCCGCATCAAGGTGGAGGGCTCTGACGGAGTCATTTCCGGAAAGGCGGCAATCTCCATCATCACGGATACCGACGGCGACGGCGATGTCGACATCCGCGACATCAGCGCCTTCATGTCAGCGTGGTTTTCAAAAAATACTATCTTCGACTTCAACGGCGACGGGAGGATGACCTTCATTGATTTTTCAATACTTCTCGCTGATTCCTTCAGGCGGTAGGTATTCACTGGGGACAGTGTGTTGATAAGCGGTGTGGATAGCGGGTGGAGCGGCTGTACAATACCTGTATACAGGCCCGCGACGGCGATTTTGGGCGAGCTTGTACGTAGAGTATGAGGAGAAGATACGTAATGGGAAGAGCGCATCGCGATATGCGAGGTTTTGAGTATCTGGCGTACAGTGCGGTTTCGTCCGTGCTTCTCTTCGTGCTCGTCCTCATTCCGGTTGCTCCTGCGTTTGCTTCCGAGGAAGTAAGTGAAGGAACGATAGCGGAAGCATCGGCAGAACCGGAGAGTGGTGGAGCGAGTGCCTCGGTAGAAGAATCATCAGGGTCGGAACCGGAAGAAGACGCTCCCGTTGCGCCAACAGAAGAAACAGAAGCTCTGGACCCTGAGGGACTTCCGGATGGAGAAGGTGAGGAAGATATTTCTCCGGAGGGTGATGAGCCAGGGGAGGATGAAATAATTGAGGAGACGCTCCCTGCATCAGAGGAAGATGTCGACATCGTTTCGGATGCTGAAGCAGAATCGGATGGAGAAGTAGTTTCTGAGACAGGAGTTTCTGAAGAAAAACTGGTAGACGCTTCGGAGCAACAGCCGGCGGATGTTTCGGAGGAATCGGTACCTACCGAAAATGTCGGAACAACTACCGATGCGGAGCTTCCCCTGTCGGATTCCGCAACAACCACCGGGGAAATCTCCGAAACGCTGACAGACGATGCTCCAGAACAGGCGGCACCTGAAGAAGCTGCTGAGGATGCTGTTCCGGAGCTCGAAGCGAGCACAACTCCCGAAAATCTTGTCGTCATCGAATCGGCAGAGACCGACGGAAATCCGTTCTCATTCTCAGAGAACGAGTGTGTCTCCGTTGGAGACGGCTCGTTCTACTGCTCATCCGCAGAGGACGCACCCGCTCCTCTCGGCACCGACCGCGTGTTCTCCGCAGTCGATGCGGACGGCGACAAGGAGATATACGTCGAGAAGGGGGGCGAGCTCACGGCTGTCACAGAGAACTTCCTCGATGATGACGCTCCGTACTACGATGAGCGCTCCGAGACCATCGTCTGGCACCGGCTCATCGACGGACGCTACCAGATTGTCTCGTACGACCTTGAGACGGCTGAGGAGACTGTTCTCACAAACGACCGGTACAACAACATGGAGCCGTCCCGGTACGGCGACGTCACCGTGTGGCAGGGGTGGGTGGGGAACGACTGGGAGATTATGCTCATGGAGGACGGGGAGATTACGATGCTCACTGACAACACCTGGAACGATGTCGTTCCGAATGTGAACGGCGCGTACGTTGTGTGGCAGTCCTTTGAGGAGAATGCGTGGCGCGTGAAGGTGTACGACACGATTACCGGGGAAGTGACGACCATCGACGACGCAGAAGGGGCGTCCGTCGAAAACCCGCGCTTCGTTCTCGTGTACGACAGCAAGCGGGAGAACGGCGATGTTGAAACGAAGGGCTTCGATTTGGAGCGCAAAGAGGCCGTTCCGCTCTCCGCGTCGCCGGCCCCGGTGCCGGAATCAATTCCCGACCCCGACCAGACGGGCGAAGACCGCGCGCTCATCCAGACGGTTACTCAGCTGAAGCCGAAGACCGAGGGTGAAGAGGATGTGCCGGACGATGTCCCCATGGCGGGCGGAGAGCCGAATCCGACAGGGAGTACGACGACACCCTCCGTTATTTCCGACGTCGTCATTCCTCCGTTTGATGCAGGGACAACCACCGAGGAGCTCCACGAAGAGGCACCTGCCGAGGAAACGGCGCCGGATACCGGACACATCGAGGATGTCGTCATTCCAGCCACTCCCGCCACAGGGGATGCAAGCGTGACGGACCATATCGAGGACGTCACCGTGACGCCGTACGTTGAGCCGATAGAACCGGTGGGAAAGATTGAGATAACGGAGCTCGACTAGTTTTCATATTCCTGGCCACAGCAGGGGGTCGCAGGAGCCGCACAAGTAAGGGATAATACAGGGAATGGGAGGTATGCATTCCAGTCGTTTTCGTCGATGCAGAAAGATTACTGCGGGAGCCTTGGCTTTGCTTTCCGTATTCTCTTCGGTGTGGCCGGGCCTCATCCGGAATGCGCCTCAAGCAGAAGCGGCGCAGGTTGCGGTAGATACGTCAGTAAACGTCACGGCGACCTCACACCTCCTCGTCGGTGCACAGTCAGTGTTCGTGAACGACCAGACGGGGTACAAGTTCTACCGCGACAGCACGGGCATCTGTGTGTACTCGAAGACGACCGACGGGGGCGCAAACTGGAACGCTGCGGTCACCGTTGATGCACAGACTGACTGCATCTCGGTTCAGGTGTGGTATGACCGCTGGACTCCGGGCGGTACCGGAACGTACATCCACATCGTGACGATGGATACTTCAGTCGACGACCTCTTCTACAATCGTCTCGACACGAACGGCGACACGCTCCTCATGGGTTCCGCGCCGGTCGACGCGAGCGTGAATAGTGGAAACAGCACGGCGACGTTTGCCTCCGGCGCAAACGCGCCGTCCATTACGAAGGGAACTGATGGAACCATCTACCTCGCCGCAAATGATGCAACAGATTCATACGTCGTCGAGTGTTCCGCTTCCTGCAACCTCCAGGCGAGCTGGACGGAGACGGGAACCCGCCCGCAGGACCTCGCAAACGACTACAGCATCCTCGTTCCGCTCGCATCGGGAGATATCATGCTCATCAACCGGGACATCTCTCTCGAGGATATCCGCTCAAAAATATGGAACAACTCCTCGTGGTCAGCATCGTGGGCGACCATCGATGCAAACGCAACCGACAACACGACGTACGACGGCGGCCTTGCCGCGACGGTGAGCTCAACAACACCGGGGGTGGTGTATCTCGCATATACCGCCGACAACGCCACCCTCGGCACCGACGACGATGTCAGGGTTGCACGGTACCGCGGCGGCTCGTGGACCGCAGGAACAGACGTCATTGCGAATAACGCATCGCGCGCCATCACCGGCGTCGCCATCGGCATCGATGCGGCAAACGATGACGTGTACGTTGCCTATTCGGCGCGCACGACCGCAGGCACCGCAGGCACCGGGAATGTGTACTGGAAGTGGGCGACGACCTCTATGCAGAACTGGAGCGCGGAACAGGGACCGGTGAACACGTCGGGTGCAGACGACATTTATGGCATTGACCTCAATAATGTGAGTGATCAGCGTCTCCTCGTTTCGTGGTACGAAGCGACCGAGGATTACATCTATGCCGACACCATCGCCGACATTTTCCCAGGTATCCACGCATCCTCCTCGGGGACGCAGACAGCGACCGTCTTCGCGAGTACGTCGAACGTCTACCTTGGGGGAAAATTTCTCCTTTACAACACGTACAAGCCGATTGACGTCACGGGCATCACGCTCACCGAGAGCGGTACCATCGACGGCTCTACAAACATTGCGAACGTGAAGCTCCTGTATGAGTCGGATACCGTCGCACCCTACGACTGTGCTACCAATACGTACGACGGCACCGAGAGCCAGTTCGGCTCGACAGACGGCAACGGCTTCTCGGGCGCCGACGGCACGTCGGCGTTTACCGGTACGAGCGTTACGGTGAGCACCTCGAGCGCGATGTGTGTGCACGTCATCTTCGACGTGCTCGACAATACCGAGAACGGTGCAACGATTGATATCTCGATTGCAAACCCGACAACCGACATCACCGCGACCGGCCCGACAGGTCCGGCAACTGCACAGAATATCTCCGGCACAACGCAGGTCTTAAACGATGAGCCGACGCAGACCCACTACCACTGGAGAAACGACAACGGGACGGAGGCGGGAGCGACGTCGCGCACCGGGGGGGTAGAAGACACTTCGCTCACTGCGCTCCAGCAGGGGACACCGGTGCGCCTGCGCCTCCAAGTATCGAATGAGGGCGGAAGCTCGACGCCCTCTCTGCAGTACCGGCTCGAGTATGCGCAGACATCGGGGACCTGCGATGCGGCAACCGGCTGGACCGACGTCGGTGCCACGGGCGGTGATTTCGATATGTATGACAGCTCGAATCTCACCGATGGAACCGATACGACCGACATCGCGCTCGGCTCCCTTGGTGCGGTCACCAACCCCGGCGGGAAGACCTTCCTCACACCCAACGGCGGTGTGAAAGATACATCATCACAAACCGCAAACATCCTCCTCTCTTCGACTCAGTTCACCGAGCTCGAGTATTCCATCGTCGCCTCAACGTCCGCGACCGAGGGGAACACGTACTGCTTCCGCGCCACCGACAAGGGGAACCCGCTCTTCCTCTACAGCCAGTGGGGACGCGCGACGATTGCCGCCGATGTCCTCGTTTCGGCGACCGGTACGCAGACAGCGACGACAAACCTCCCCGCGACCAACTTTTACGTCGGCGGTGCCTACGTCATTACGGAGAACACAGGATCACGAAATGTGACAGGAATCACCATAAGTGAAGCCGGCACCGTAGATGGAGCGACCGACCTCGAGAACATCCGCCTCTACTACGAACTCGACACATCGGTGCCGTACAATTGCGCGAGCGAATCGTACGGCGGGAATGAGGCCCAGTACGGTGCAACATCGACCGCGTTCAGCTCGGCAAACGGTACCTCAACGTTCACCGGCTCTGTCGCCATCTCAACGACGGCGACGATGTGCGTCTACGTGGTCCTCAACACGACTGCGACAGCGCAGAACGGCGAGACGGTGAATATCGTCATCGAGTCGCCGTCCACCAACGTCGTCGTCTCTGGCGGGGGCACGGTGAGTCCGGCGACGACCCGCGACATTACCGGAGAGACGACACTCCAGGGTGCAGTGCTCACCCAGACCCGTTACCACTTTAGAAACGACAATGGTTCTGAGGCGGCGGCAACGTCTGCTACCGGGGGCTCCGAGAATACCGCGGTTACAAACATCGCGCTCGAGGCGCCGCTCCGTCTCCGCCTCCAGGTGTCGAACGAAGGCGCCGTTTCCTCCGCATCGCGCGCCTTCACCCTCGAGTACGGTGCGAAGGTGACGACGTGCGATGCGGTTGGAAGCTGGATTAACGTCGGCGCTCCGGGCGGTGCATTCGACCTCTTTGACTCGACGAACCTCACCGAGGGGACCGACACGACCGACGTTGCTGTCTCTCTCGGCGGCGTGACAAATCCGGGCGGGAAGACCTTCCTTACACCGAACAGCGCGGTGAAGGACACCTCACCGTACGTCGCCTCGACGACGCTCACCTCGTCGCAGTTTCTTGAGACGGAATTTTCAATCCAGCCGACCCTCGATGCGGGCTACGACGTCACGTATTGCTTCCGGCTCTCGACGAGCGAGGTAGAACTCAACGCCTACTCAGTGTATCCGGAGCTCACCACGGCGCCGGAGCGCGACTTTGAGATTCAGCGGAATTTCTTCAATATGTCGGGAACGTCGCAGACCATCACTGCCGGTGTCGACTACATCGCTCCCTCTGCGTCGACGAGCGCGTTCATCCGCATCACGAACTCACATCACACCGGTGCCGGCAACAACCTGGGCTCGAACACTCAGAACGCCGACGACGTCACGGTATACATTGAGAATCCGTCGAACATCATGAACTCAATCACGTTCCGCCGGCCGGCGGCGGCGACGGGTGTTACCCGCGTCTCCTGGGAAATCATCGAGTTCATCGGCGAGCCCGGCTCCGACAACGAGATGATTGTCCGGAGCCAGTCGGCGGTCACCTACGGCACGACAGCGACGGCGGCGACCGGCACCTCCGTCTCGGTCACCGACGATGCAGACGTCGTCGTCTTCATCACGGGACAACTGAACCCCCTCGCGAACGCGACCGGCTACCATACCGGCCAGTCGACGTCCGAGTGGGCGAGTGCGACCGATGAACCGGTCTTTACCCGAGGAGCACAGCTCACGAATGCAGCCATCGTGAGCTACGCGGTCGTCGAGTTCACCGGACAGAACTGGGCGGTTCAGCGGAACGAGCACACATATACGAATGCTGGCACGACCGAGACGGAGTCAATTACTGCAGTGAATAGTCTCTCGCGCGCCTTCCTCCACACGCAGAAGCGTATCGGTGCGACCCTGACGGGTGTCGACGAGTTTGGTCACGAGGTCTGGCTCTCGTCAATCGGGCAGATCTCCTACTTCCTCGAGTCCGGTGCGACGACACCATCGGGACAGACCTCGGTTGCCTGGATCATCGAGAATACGCAGACGACTTCCGGCGCGATGAACGTTCAGCGGAAGAACAACAGTACCGTGGGTGGTGTAGAGCCACTGACCCTCAGTGTTACCCTCGACACCGCGCTCGATGACCTCACGAATGCTTCCATTTTTGTGAACACGCGCGCGGCGGGCACGGGCACAAACTACCCCCGGCCGATTGCAGGAGCAACCATCGCCTCGACGACCGCCTTTGAGCTCTACCGGAGCGATACGCTCACCGCGCTCAACTACCGGGCAGAAATCGTTGAGTGGCCGACGGCGGGACTTGCGCTCCGGCAGACGCACTACCGGTTCTACGTCGACAACAACGCCCTCACGCCAGCCGACGCGTGGCCGACGGAAGGCGGCGGGACTCTGGGCGAAGACACAGTCCTTACCCCGGGCGATAACCCGCTCGGGGAAGGTGACCGCATCCGCATCCGCATGGCGGTGCAGGCGCAGAACGCAACCCTGCCTGCCGGTACCCGAGCGTTCCGGCTCCAATACGGACAGATGACGACCTCGTGCAGTGCGATACCGGCAGCAAGCTGGAACACGCTCGGCAACAGCGCCTCCTCGACCATCTGGCGGGGGTTTAGTGCAACGGGTACTGTTGACGGCACTGAGATCACGACGCTCCTCCTCACCTTCTCGGATGTTGCGGGCACCCTCGAAGAAATCAATGACACAGAGGCGAACCCTTCTGCCATCCAGGCAGGAGACGAAGTTGAGTACGACTGGTTCGTCGAACAGAACGGAGCTACAGCCGAGACGTACTACTGCTTCAGGATGGTGAGCGTGGATGGCACGCCGCTCGATTCGTACGCGTCGACGTACCCCCAGCTCCGCACTGCATCATTTGCCCCGCGAACGCAGAATTGGCGCTGGTACGACGATGAGGGAAGCGTGACGCCTGCGGTTGCGCTCGAAGGGGAGAATGTCTCTCCGCCGAACATTCCGAACGGGGGAGCGGTGAAGCTCCGCATCACGGTGAAGGAAACGAAGAATATCGCCCGCGAGGATGCGCGGTTCAAGCTCCAGTATTCCGAGTCGGCAAGTTTTTCTCCGGTGTTCGATGTTGTTGCAACCTCGACGTGCACTGCAACCTCGACATGGTGCTACGCAAACGGCGGCGGCGTCGACAACGGGGTCATTCCGAGCAAGCTCCTCACCGATGCAGATGCGTGCTCCGGCGGAGTCGGGGACGGCTGCGGAACCCACAACGAATCTCCAGACGTCAAAACGGGCTTCCGTCACGAAGGTCTCGCCGCGACCGAGTACGAGTTCACCATTCAGTCGGCGGGTCCTCGGGTGAATCGCGTGTACTACTTCCGCCTCTATGACACCACCGATGGTATCCCGGTTTCTGCACATACAGGCGAGTCGTACCCGTCCCTGGTTACCGAGGGTGCAAGTCTCAACTTCACCATGGGAGGTCTCACCTCCGGACAGTCCATCGAGGGCGTCGTGCTCGATATCGACACGACACCGACAACCATCCCGTTCGGCGTTCTCTCGCCGGGTGCGGCGCTCGAGGGCGCCCACCGGCTCTCGGTTGACACAAATGGTACCGAGGGATATCAGCTTTTCATGACGATGACGGGTGATCTCACGACGGCGGGCGGCGCGACCATAAGCCAGGTGACCGGCACGAACGCCGCGCCGCTCTCCTGGGATGCCGGGTGTGCCGCGGATGCTCCGAGCTGCTTCGGGTACCACACCGGCGATGACACGCTCGAGGGCGGCTCGACCCGGTTCTCGGCAATCGACACCTACGCACGCCTCTCGACGACGACGCTCGATGAGGTTTCCTACAGCTCCCAGCCGGCCGCGGGCGACACAACCGATATCGTATTCCGGATACTCATCCGCGATTTGCAAGACGCCGGAATCTATGAGACTAATATTGAGTACATCTCAGTCCCCATCTTCTAGCATGCGCATCTTTTTCTTCTCCATCGCACTCCTCACCGCGCTCGTCCCGCCCACCGCGCATGCGCAGATTGCGTACACGGTCTCTCCGCTCGTCATGGATCTTGAGGCGAAGGCACGCGATATCATCACAAAGACCATTATTCTCACCAACACCGGCACCGTCCCGGTCACGGTCTATCCGACGGTGAACAACATCTCGCTCACGGAGGGCGGCACCATCGAGGAATTCGTCCCCCAGGTCATGAGTGACCGCACCCGCTCGCTCGCCTCGTGGATTGAGGTGAGCCGGCGCGGCATCGACCTTATACCCGGCGAGCCGTACACCCTTCCGGTGACGTTCCGCATGAGCCCCGATCCGGTCCCCGGCACTTACCATGCACTCATCGGCTTCGGGTACGGACGGAACCAGGATGAGGCAAAGAAGCAGGTTGAGGGCGGACGGGCTCCGGGGAGCATCATCACGCTCACGGTTCCCGATGACAGGAACGAGTTCCTCAAGCTCTCCCGCTTCATTATCGACCGGTTTGTGACGAGCGCAGAAAATCAGGCGGCGGCGTACACATTCACGAATCCCGGCGATGAGACCGTCGTGCCGGAGGGTGAAATCATCCTCTATGACGCGACGGGGAGGGAAGTCGGCTCGGTTGCCGTCAATGAGGAGAAGGTTTCGATACCCCCGGGCGGTGAGCACACCTTCCGCGCGTCGGTCCCGGTAGAAGGTCTCTTCGGCAAATACAAGGCGTTCCTCTCGATTGAGTACGGGAGCGTGAACCGCGCCTCGCTCCAGGATACGAGCTTCTTCTACGCGCTTCCGCTTGAGCGGCTCATTCTCATCTTCGTTGTGCTCGCTCTCTTCGTTGCCCTCATTTCGTGGTACTTCCACCGGCGGTACCTCGACGAGGATGCTGACGACAGCGACCGCATCGTGCTCCACGTGCGCGAGAGTGCGAGCGAGGCGAAAGAGCACGACATTAACCTCAAACAGCAATGACGTTCATGCGGATACAGTACTGCGCGGCCGTCCTATTCTCGCTCCTCGTCTTCGCGAGTGCCGGGGAGGCACGCGCTCAGGGCTCACAGGTCATGAGCGTGACGCCGCCGCTCTTCCAGATATCTGCACTTCCCGGAGGCGTGTGGCAGAGCAGTGTGAAGGTGGTAAACGGCAACAGCTACCCCATGGCCGTGTACGCCGAGGTCGTAAACTTTACGGCACAGGGCGAGCGGGGACAGGGAAGGTTCGTTCCGGTCGCTGACGGCGGGGAGAATACGACGCTTGCCGAGTGGATCAGCGTCCCCGAGGGTCCGCACGTTGTACCTCCGGAGAAGACGAAGGACATACCAATCCTCATCGAGTTTCCGGAAGACGCACCTCCTGGAGGGCACTACGCCGCCGTTCTCATCACGACAAAGCCGCCCGAGAGCTTCCCGGAGGCACTCGCCGTCCGCACGTCGCAGGCGGTCACCGCGCTCGTCTTCGCCCGCATCGAGGGCGACGTGGAGGAGAGCGGTTCCATCCGCGAATTCCGCGTGGAGCATACCTTCGTCCAAACTCCTGAAGCAGAATTTTCTCTCCGGTTTGAAAACAAGGGGAACGTTCACCTCCAGCCCCGGGGAACCATCACCATCACCAATATGTGGGGAACGGAGCGCGGGGCCATCCCCATCAACCACCAGTCGCACTTCGGGAACGTTCTCCCGGGAAGCATCCGCGATTTCCGCTTCACGTGGCAGAGCGACCTCTCATTCACCGATGTCGGCCGCTACCGAGCCGAAGTGACTCTCGGGTACGGAGAGAACGGCGTGAAGAGCGTGAGCTCGGTGACGTACTTCTGGGTTGTACCGGTGAAGATCACCCTCGTGACGCTCGGCACCATTCTCGCGTTCATCCTTGCCATTGTCTTTATGGTGAAGGCGTACGTACGGCGGATGCTCCTCCTCGCCGGTGTTTCTCCCGATGCCGCGGGAGAGGCGTCCCCGGAGCGCCCGGTGCGCATCCGTCCGAAAGTCTCGGCGCCGATTGAACGGGGTGTCCTCGACCTGCGCCGGCGCCTCGATGCTGCCGATGAGACTGTCGGCACCCTCGCGACGGTGTGGGAGTTTATGGTGCAGTACCGGACGTTCTTCATATCGGTCATTACGCTCATCGGCATATTCATCGCATCTGCGCTCTACATCGGCAGGGCAACCGACCCAGGCAATGACTACCGTATCATTATTGACGAGGGTGACATCGAGACGACCATTGAAGTTCCGGGCGAAGCCGGAGAGTAGCGCTACCCGTGGTATACTGAAGATATTACCACTCTAACGACACCACACTATGGAACAGAAACATATTGTCGGCTCAGTTATTCTCCTCGGACTCATCATACTCGGCATGTTTGTCTTCGCGTACCTCAAGCGGGCAGAGCTGCGGGAGACGACGCCGGCGCCGGAGGCACCCGCGTCCGCAGCCGACGCCTCGCCGTACGCGGGCATTACGCGCATTGACGCGAAGCACTTTTTTGACGGGACGACCCACACCATCGTCGGCGAGATGCCGATGCCGACGCCGTGCGACCTTCTCAACTGGTCGACGCGCATCGCCGAGAGCATGCCGGAGACGGTAACCGTCGACTTCGATGTCATAAACAACGCAGAGGTCTGTGCACAGGTGGTGACGCCTCAGCGGTTCAAGGTTTCGTTCGGTGCGAGCGAAGGTGCGGTCATCCGCGCAACTCTCGAGGGGCGGGAGATTATCGTCAACCTCATTCCTCCCGGTCCCGGAGAATCACCCGATGATTTCGAGGTCTTCAGTAAGGGGTAGGGAAACATGAAACAGTATCTCCGTGACAACGCACGAGTCCTCGCTGTGCTCTGCGGCGTTCTCGCTGTTCTCGGCTTTCTCACGTACTCGTTCACCGCACCGGGCGGCATGTTTTCAGGTCTCCAGAATGACCTCAAGGCAATCGAACCAGAAGCAGACGCCGGGTACACAACGCTCGATGGCGCGCCGGTTGACCTCGCCGATTTCAAGGGGAAACCCATTATCGTGAATGCGTGGGCAACGTGGATGCCGTTCTCGAAAGACGAGCTTGCGCTCCTCACCGCACTCCACAGCGAGTACGGCGACCGCATGGTCATCATTGCGATGAACCGCATGGAGACCGCCCTCACCGTCCGCTCGTACCTCGCGCTCTACGGCATCGGGGAGTCCATTACCTTCCTCCTCGACCCGAAGGACTCGTTCTATCGCGCCGTCTCCGGGTACGCGATGCCCGAAACTGTCTTTTACCGGAAGGACGGCACCCTACTGGCTCACACGCGCGGGGTGCTCACGGAAGCGGAATTGCGCGTGTACGCTGAGGAACTCCTCCGGTGAAACTTTCTCTCTCCCGGAGGGGTATGAGTCTGTAGGACGCCCGTTCTCCGAGACCTCTCGCAACCATCGGGAGTACTCGAGCCGCGCGGAGTCGGACGCGGTAAATGTTGCAAGACAAGTCCGGTATGTTCAGGGCAGTCGGAGCGGTGCTCATTATCTGGTACCTCTCGTCGGTCTTTACGGAGAGCTTCTCGGCGCTCGACGGTGCAATGTCTGCATCGTTCCGTGCCGTAGAAGCAGCCGCCATCACCTCGCGGGAACACCTCGAGCGATGAGCGGAAAGGCCGGACACCCGTCCGGCCTTTCCTTTTTGTGTTCACGGTATACAATGGTCGCATGAGCATCTCCGGGAACAAGCTTATCGAGTACACCTACTTCTTCGTGATTCTCATCGTGTCGGGTTACCTCGTGTGGAAGCTTATGGCGCCGGTTCTTTCAGCGCTCGCGCTCGCGGCCATCATCGTCACTATCTGCTACCCGATGTACGAACGCATTCTCGCACGGGTGCCCCGAGAGAACAGGACGCTCGCATCCATCATCTCGCTCCTCATCGTCGTCCTCATCGTCGTCATTCCGATGATCTTTCTCTCCTCGCTCATTCTCAAGGAAGCGCTCTCCATCTACAACCTCGTGAGCGGCACCTCTCCCTCCGCGCTCATCGAGCCGGTGACGCGCGCGGAGGAAATGGTGCGGATGCTCATCCCGACCTTCTCCATCGACATGGTCGGCATCGTCCAGCAGACGGCGCAGTTCTTCGTTGACCACATTGTGTCAATATTCGCCGGCACCGCATCGACCATCTTCCTCTTTTTCATCACCCTCATCGCCATCTACTACTTCTTCAAGGACGGCCGCTACTTCACGAAGTACCTCATCTCGCTCTCGCCCTTGGGCGACGCACACGACGCGCTCATCCTCGAGCGGCTTGCAAAGGCGGTTCGTGCGGTTGCGCTCGGCACGGTCACCGTCGCACTCATCCAGGGCATCCTTACCGCCGTCGGCCTCACACTCTTCGGGTTTGACCGGGCGATTCTCTGGGGATGTGTTGCCGCGCTCGGCGCCCTCGTTCCCGGCGTCGGCACCGCCATCGTCTTCATACCCGCAGTTGCGTACCTCGGCGTCACCGGCGCGTACGTGAGTGCGCTCCTCCTCGCGCTCTGGGGAGTGCTCGCGGTCGGGTTTATCGACAATCTCATAGGGCCCTACCTCATGGGGAAGGGAAACAACATGCACCCGATGGTCATCCTCCTCTCGGTCCTCGGCGGCATTGCGCTCATGGGTCCTGTCGGTTTCATTCTCGGCCCCGTCATTATGAGTCTCTTCATCGTCCTCCTCGAGCTCTACAGTACGCGCATCCTTGAGAAGAAGGGGCTTTCGTAATACCATCCGTCCATGAGACCGATTCTCGGAGGGGCCGCTGTGCTCCTCCTCATTTTCGCCATAGTGCTCGCGTTTCCCGGCTCCGTGAGTGCTCCGCCCGGCGCTCCTCAGGTTGCCGCAGTGTCTTCCGTGCCTCCGCCCGCCGAGTCTGCCTCGCTCTTTCTCGTCGGTGACATCATGCTCGGACGTGCCGTCGAGGGGCTCATGGACGAGCACGGTGCCGGATACCCGTTTGAGAAGGTGGAGCAGTTCATTGCCGCACCCGATCTCGCCGTCGGAAACTTTGAGGGCGTTGTTTCCCGGGAGCACGTCCGCGCGCCATCGATGACCTTCCAGTTCTCAATAAAGAACGAGTACCTCACTGAACTCCGCGACGTCGGATTCGATGTTCTCTCCCTCGCGAACAACCACAGTCTCGATTATGGAGAGGAGGCGCTCGGGTACACGAAGGAGCTCTGCGCCGCGCTTGCGCTCTCGTGCGGCGGATTTCCCGACCGAGTTGGCGATGATTCGCTCATTGTCCGGAACGTGCGTGGCCACACAGTCGCATTCGTTCTCCTCTCGACAGTCTGGGGCGATATTGACGAGGAGGCGCTTGCCGAACTCCTCGCCCGGGCGGTGGCAGAGAGCGATTTTCTCATCGCGTATGTCCACTGGGGAGAGGAATACGCC
This sequence comes from uncultured Candidatus Saccharibacteria bacterium, assembly GCA_964423385.1. GTDB lineage: Bacteria > Patescibacteriota > Minisyncoccia > Phycocordibacterales > UBA918 > Damh-18. The sequence continues at coordinate 17,964 of CAYRER010000009.1, forward strand.
CTCACGCACGGAAAAAGACAGGAGGCGCTCGCACACGCGCTCATCGAGGGAGGCGTAGACGCGGTCATCGGGCACCACCCGCACGTCATAGAGGATGTCGAGCTCTACCGTGGGAAGCCGATTTTCTACTCGCTCGGCAATTTCATCTTCGACCAGTACTTCAGCGCGGATGTCATGGAGGGGCTCGGCATCGGTGTGCTCCTCACCGACGATACGGTCCGATACCGGCTCATTCCATTTGTGAGCGACGGTGCGCCGAGTCAGCCGCGGACGGCACTCACGAGCGAGGCGGAACGTCTCTTTGCACGGATACTCTCCGGCATTGCGGATGCTCCCGGGGTTGATGCCAAGGACGGGCTCATTATTCTTCCGCGGGAAGCGTCAAGGTTGCACATTCCCGCAATGTAGCTATGATAGACCGGTAACTACACACATAATGAATCCACTCAACAGAGTTGAAGCAGTCGGCATTTTCCTCTCAATCGCGGTTATGGCGATTGCGCTCTCAGTCATCCGTTTCAAGACTGACATTCTCGCCGAGAATTCAGCGGTCGTCGGTGAGGTACAGAGTGCGGTCGTCGCGGTCGGACAGGATGAGGAGGCCCTCCGGGGCGCTCTCGAGGACGCATCCGACCCGTCGGGAGAGATTGTACGCCTCGTCATCGACGATGTCCGCATCGGCGGGGGGAGGGAGGCGGCACGGGGTGATACGCTCACCGTTCACTATGTCGGCACGATGCCGGACGGCGTGAAGTTTGACAGCTCGTACGACCGCGGAGAACCGTTCACGTTTACCGTCGGCGAAGGCCGGGTCATCGAGGGGTGGGAGAAGGGGCTCATCGGCATGCGGGAGGGAGGCAGCCGCGTTCTTGTCGTGCCGCCCGCGATGGCGTACGGCAACCGTCAGGTCGGCCTCATTGCACCAAACTCGACGCTCGTCTTCGCCGTCGAGCTCCTTAAGGTTGAGTAGCGTACGGTGAACCCGATTTCTTTTGAGATAGTGAAGCGGAAGTCCGGAACACTCGCGCGCGCGGGTGTTCTTCGTACGCCCCACGGCGACATCGAGACGCCGGCCTTCGTCGTCGTCGGCACAAAGGGGACGGTGAAGTCGCTTTCTGCGGAAGATCTTGATCGATATGTCGGAAACGAGGTGACACTCGCGAACACGTACCACCTCTTCCTCCAGCCGGGAGAGGTGCTCATTGAAGAAGCGGGCGGCATCAACGCCTTCTCTGGATGGAAGACGCCGACCATCACCGACTCGGGCGGATTCCAGATATTCTCGCTCGGTGCCGCGTTCGGGAAGGGCGTCACCAAATTTGCAAAAAACGAGGTACCGGAAGACGTTCCGGCAGGCCTCCACGTGTACGTGAAAGAGATTGCGGAAAAGCACGGGAAGCTCTGCGTCATCGACGAGGAGGGGGTGACGTTCACCTCGCACCTCGACGGTTCAATGCACCGCTTCACCGCCGAGCGTTCGATTGAGATTCAGCACAGAATAGGCGCCGACATCATCATTGCGTTCGACGAGTGCACGTCGCCGTCTGCCGACTATGCGTACCAGCGGGAGGCGATGGAACGTACCCACCGCTGGGCGAAGCGCTCCATCCTCGCCCACAAGCGAAACTACGACGCGCTGAAGAAGCAGGGCATCTTCGGCGTCGTGCAGGGCGGACGGCACCTCGACCTCCGGAAGGAGAGTGCTGGAGCTCTGAGTGCAATGGATTTTGACGGCTTCGGCATCGGCGGTTCGTTCTCGAAGGAGGATCTCGGTGAATCGCTCACGGCGGTCAATGAAACGCTTCCGGAAGATAAGCCACGCCACCTTCTCGGCATCGGCGAGCCGGAGGATATTCGCGCGGGTGTTCTCGCCGGATGCGATCTTTTCGACTGCGTCCAGCCGACCCGGCTCGCGCGCACCGGAACGATGTACGTGCACACGGACGGAGGTCTCCGGAAAATCAACATTCAGAACACGGAGTACCAGAAAGACCTCGGCAAGCCGGACCCCGGGTGCGACTGTCACGTGTGTACGCACTACACGCGCGCGTACCTCGCGCACCTCGTCCGCGCCAAGGAGATGCTCGCCGCGCACCTCCTCTCCATCCACAACCTCTACACCATCGTCAATTTCACGAAACAGCTTCGCGAAGAAATTCTCAACTCCTAGAATCGTATTGACCAAACCGAGGAATATATACGATATATCGTACATATTTTGTTACTCTTCGAATACATACGATATATCGTATATATTGAGTGTGGGCAGTAGATTTGATGCGGGGCACACAGAGTCTGTACAAATGGGATTCCTCTTGTATAGTGATCCGACCTGAACCTTCACACACGGAGGATGCAATGCTCGAGAGAGTCATGCTCCTCGCTGAGGAGTACAGAATCAAGCAGGGCGAAGAAGCGCTGGGGAAGAAAAAGTTCCTCGACTTGGTCGCCCAGTTCTTTCCACGTTACAGCGACGAGTACAAACTCATTAAACAGGCGTTCGTGGAGACAGGAAAAACGCTTGAAGGCAGGTACCGTGAGGGCGAGAAGCCGGACGCGGCACTCAGTCATCCGACCGCAGTCGCGGTACTCCTCATGGTCTACCTTGGTGTCCGGGATTGGCGCTGGATTGTTGCGGCGCTTCTCCATGACAACATCGAAGACTATCGCCATGAGTGGTCGGTCGAACGTATCGCGCAGGACTACCACCCCGACATTGCCATTGATGTCTGGGTTGTCTCCAAGCCGCTCGTATCGGGTTTCGGTGGTAACAAGCAGCGTCGCGATGAGTTCTTCAGGCAACAGCTCGTCCGCGCCGACTGGAGCCAGAAGGTGCTGAAGCTTTGTGACCGGCTTCACAACCTCATCACCATCTGGGCAAAGGCGAGGAAGAAGCGCATTCAGAAGGTGGAGGAGACGCGGGTTTTCTACATCCCCTACCTCGCGCGCCCTCTCGGAGTGCTCGTCGAGGAGCTCGAGGAAGCATGTTCGGCCGCTCTCATCGAGTCCGATCACATGGAGGACTGACCGGTACGGTTTCCTGAAGCAGACTTCAGGAAACCGTACCGGCTTTTTTTATGCAGAATGTACGCTATACTCACCCTGTGAAATTCAAGCTCGCGACTGACAAAACACCCGCCGGAGACCAGCCGCGGGCGATAGAGGAGCTCGTAACGGGGCTCACATCGGGGATGACACATCAGACCCTCTTAGGCGTGACTGGCTCAGGGAAGACGTTTACGGTGGCGAACGTCATCGCGGAGGTGCAGAAACCGACCCTCGTCATCGCGCACAACAAGACCCTCGCCGCCCAGCTCGCCCAGGAGTACAAGGATTTCTTCCCGGAGAACGCCGTCCACTACTTCGTCTCGTACTACGACTACTACCAGCCCGAGGCATACCTCCCGACGTCCGACACGTACATCGAGAAGGAGGCGATGATCAACGAGGAGATTGACCGTCTCCGTCACGCGTCGACGCAGGCCTTGCTCACCCGCCGCGACGTCATCATTGTCGCGTCGGTCTCCTGCATCTACGGCCTCGGCTCGCCGATCGAGTACGAGAAGGTCCACAAGAAGATTGAGCGCGGGTACGCGGTCTCCCGTGCCGAGCTCATGCGCCTCCTCGTCTCGATGCAGTTCGAGCGCACGAACGCCGACCTCACCCCGGGGCACTTCCGCGCGGTGGGGAACACGGTGGAAATCATGCCGACCAACGAGCGGGTCATCTACCGGCTCGGGTTTGACGGCGACGCGGTCTCCGGCATCACGAAGATAGACGCGGTGACGCGCGCCATCGTCGAGGAACCCGACGTGTTCTTCCTCTTTCCGGCGAAGCACTTCGTGACGCCCGAGGCGGAGCGGCTCCGCGCGATGGAGGACATCAAGGCGGAGCTTAGTGCACAGCTCGTGAAATTCGAGAAGGAGGGGAAGCTCCTCGAAGCCCAGCGCCTCAAGCGCCGCACCGAGCACGACCTCGCGCTCATCAGGGAGGTCGGCTACTGTAACGGCATTGAGAATTACTCTCGGCATTTCGACGGCCGCTCTCCGGGCGAGCCGCCGTACACGCTCCTCTCGTACTTCCCGCACCTCCCCGACGGCACACCGGACTTCCTCACGGTCATCGACGAGTCGCACGTCACCATCCCCCAGCTCGGCGGCATGTACGCAGGCGACCGGTCACGGAAGGAGACTCTGGTCGAACATGGATTCCGGCTCCCCTCGGCGGTCGACAACCGCCCGCTCAACTTCGATGAGTTTGAGGCGCGTGTCGGACAGCGCATCTACACGTCCGCGACGCCGGGGAGCTACGAGCTCGAACGCGGAGACGGGACAGACGGGCAGGTGGTCGAGCAGATTATCCGGCCGACCGGTCTCGTTGACCCCATCATCGACCTTCGGAGGGTGACCGAGGCGGGAGAGTACCCGGGGCAGGTGAAGGACTTCATTGAGGAGGCAGTCCGCGTCATTCAGGGCGGCGGGCGTGTCCTCACAACGACGCTCACGAAGCAGATGGCGGAAGACCTCTCGACATTCCTCACCGAGCGCGGCGTGAACTCGAAATACCTCCATAGCGACGTGAAGACCATCGAGCGCATCGAGATTCTCTCCGACTTCAGACGCGGGGTGTTTGACTGCCTCGTCGGCGTGAACCTACTCCGCGAGGGTCTCGATCTCCCCGAGGTGGAGCTCGTCGCCATTCTCGACGCAGACAAGGAGGGGTTCCTCCGCTCGGAAACGTCGCTCATTCAGACCATCGGCCGCGCGGCGCGCAACGTGAACGGCCGCGTACTCCTCTATGCCGACGAGATGACCGGGTCGCTCACGCGCGCCATGGGTGAGACGGCGCGTCGGCGTGAGCTCCAGCTCCGGTACAACGAGGAGCACGGCATCACGCCGACGACCATCAAGAAGGAAATCAAGGACATCACCGAGCACCTGAAGTCAGAGCACGACAAGACCGTCTCGACGCTCCTCACCGTCGACCGCGAGCTCTACGAGAAGGACCCGAAGAAGCTCATCCGCGAGAAGCGCGAACAGATGGAAGAAGCGGTGAAGGTGCTCGATTTTGAGACCGCCGCAATTCTCCGCGATGAAATCCGCGCACTTGAAGCACTGAAACCTGGGCGGAAACGTTGAGTTATCGACACGCGCAAAGCAGGTCGCCCATAGCGGCCGGTATATAATAGAAGTACATATGGTACGCAAGGTTTCAGTGAAGCCGGTGGGGGGTCGTACCAGGGCCCGCCCCGAGGAGGATGTTTCTTTGCCCGTGTCCAGGAAATCAGTCCGGAAGAAGAGAAAGGCGCACAAGAAGACGGGGAGCATCCGGGCCCGTCACGTTCCGGACACGAAACGAGTAAAAATCTGCATCACCGACAATACGAAGAAGTGTCCTCCGCTGGCACCGGACGCAAAGGTTATCGTCCGTTCGAACCTCGCGCTCGCGCTCCTCTCGCCGTTCCGATTCCCCATGCTGCGCGAGGAGCGGTTCATCGCGGGTACTGCGCGGTACGCCGGCGTCTTCTTCGTGCTTGTCGGCGGTTTTTTTTCACTCCTCAACCTCGAGTACGCGAGCGGAACGATTGCCGGCCTCGTCGGCATCCCGCACCAGGCGCAGGTTATCGATGGAGCAGGCGGAACTGCGCTTACGACGACAACTTCGGGTTCAGGAGATGCGACGGCGTACACGATTAGCCCGAACTACACGATGACCTCTGCATCAAACCCGACCCCGGACGTCCGCATCGCTGTTGAGGGACAGGGGACACTACTCGTTAGTATGGCCATCGTTATGGTGAATGTCCCCGATGCCAGCGAGGTGAAGCTCCTCGCTGAGCGTAAATACGACGGCGCGGTCGTCTCGCTCGGCGCGGCGTTCAAGATTGACCCCTCGACGTGGCGGTTCTACTGGGATACGAAGCAGTATCCGGATGGCGAGTACCGTCTCCGTGCGGTGGTGCGCAATCAGCACGGCTCCTACGAGCGGAGTGACACGCTCTGGCGCATGGTGGACAACGTTCCAGAAACCGGCTCAAATCAGGTTGCTGGAGGAACGTCAGGAGAGACAGCATTACTCACTGCTCCCGACGATGCCGAGGAGGCACCCGTTCTCGCGACGACAACAAATTCGGGAGTATCCACAAGTACCAGCGAGACGGCTGCAACGACAACGGCGATAGCGAGCGCGACGCTCAAGGTCTTCGGTTCGTTCCCTCTCTCGGGAGATGTGCCGATGGAGGTTACCGCCCCGAATGCGACCGAGGTGAAAATACACGCGCGCCACACGGGAACCGGTGCGCTCTACTACGCCGGGTCGGCGACCAAAAACAGGAGCGGGGTATGGACACTCCGATGGGATAGCAGGAAGGTGCCGGACGGAACGTACGCTTTTCGGGCGCGCATCCTCACGGCGGGAGGCACGGGGGTTGAGAGTCCGATTGTTGAGCGTACGGTGAAGAACGGAATAGTGACGCAGGTCATTGTGAGTTCAACGACGGCACACGTGACCGAAACGACCACTGCCGCCGGCCAGACGCCCACGACGACGGCGGCGACGTTTGTACCTACGATTGAGGTGCGCGTCACGAAGCAGAGTCCGGTTTCCGGCTTCACCGATGTTCTCGTAAAGACGTCTCCGGTCATGTGGGCGGAGCTCTATGCGGTCCCGAAGGGGTCGCTCACCCCCCGGTTTCTCGGCCTCGCACAAAAAGTGTCTGATAGGGATTGGGTCTACACCTGGCAGACAACTCAGTCTCCGAACGGTAACTACGAGCTCTACGCGCGCGTAAAGACTGAGTACGGGTTCACCGAGGGGAAGCGGATGCCGGTCACAGTCCTCAATGAGGTCGTCGCACAGTTTACAGAAGACGAGGAGGAAGCCATCGGGGTACTCCAGAGTGCGGGAGATGAGCTCATCACGGTCACCGAAGAGACTCCGGAGGAGACAGAAAAGTCAGAGGCGCTTTCAGGCGACGCGGCCAAGGTCGTATACGTTGAGCCGGTAGCGACGTTCATCGCGCAGGTTGAGGCCCCCGAGGAAGAAGTTGAGAAAATCGAGTCGGTGCTCACCGAATTCCGAAAGCGTCTCAACGCCGAGCTCAATAACCTCGCCCGAGCTGAGCGGGAGGAGAATGAAGACGAACTCCGGCGGGTGAAGGAAAGCATCGAAGACCTCCGCGCCGACGTCATCCGCAATCTTCGTACCGAAGTTGACCGGAGAGAAATTCTCGATCGCATCGACGGCTACCTCGCACAGGTGGTGAACGACCTCAAGGAAATTACCCTCAAGAATGAAGCAATACTCAGGGAGCGCGTCGGTGAGGCAATCGAAAAGGATTCAGACAAGGACGGCATTACCGACTACGATGAGGTAAACCTCTACCGGACGAATCCGTTCGCCGCAGACACCGACGGCGACAGCTACATCGACAGCGTTGAAATCAAGCTCGGGTACGACCCCGTGAGCGCAAAGAACGAAACACTGTCCACGTACGAATCGCCGAAAGAGGTCGGTATCATCCGCGATGACATCCTCGTCGTCGACGCGGTGACGACGCTTACACCGACCGAGGCCGAGGAAACGGGTGAAGCACCAGCTGGGCCGCCACGCGCGCTCATTTCCGGGAAGGGACTCCCGAACAGCTTTGTGACGCTCTACATTTTCAGCACGCCGATTGTCGTCACCGTGAAGACCGATGCCGAGGGTGCGTGGTCGTACGTGTTCGACAAAGAGCTCGACGAGGGCGAGCACGAGGTGTACGTCGGCATCACCGACAACGCGGGACGCATTGTTGCAAAGAGCTCGCCGCTCCCGTTCGTAAAGACCGCGGTCGCATTCACCGAGGCGGAGGCCGTGGCGGTGCCGGTTGAGGCGTCCCCCGAACCGTCGCTCATCGACGAGCGGATGCTCCTCCTCGTCGCCTCAATCGCCATCGCGGGGCTCGGCCTCGTCCTCATTCTCCTCGGTCTCCATGTCCGGGGCAGACAGGAACCGGGAGCAGTCATTCAGACCGCATGATTGATTTCATCACAGTGTCGTTCCTCAACGGGTACGCGTACGTGAAGAAGCACCCGGACCTCTTCGTGACGCTCCTCCTCATCATCGTCATTCCCGCGGGATTTCTCCTCTCCGGTCAGCAGTTTCTCACCGCCGCGAAGGATAACCAGGAGCGTCTCGAGAAGGAGCGCATCGGTATGCTCCACGACGTCTTCGCATCGTTTCTCCGCGCCGCGGAGTACGACCCGGCAGTCGTGCAGGCGGAAATTGGAGAACTCACTGGTCTCAATCCCGACATTACCGCGATGCAGGTGGGAGAGGAAGTGCCCGAAGGTATCCGTATCATTGCAGCGCTCAATCAGGGCGAGGTCGGGACATTCGCTGAAAACCCGACCGCGTTCCGCATCGCAAACACCCACCCGGACGAATCGCTCATTGTGCCCTACGTGCGGGACGGTACGCGCTACTGGCAGAGCTACCGGCTCCTCCGCGACCAGGCGGGTGCGGAGCGCTACATCTTCGTCGAGACATCGCTCGCACACATTGATGCGCTCTTTGCCTCGCGCGTGGTGACCGCCTACTACTGGCTCTTCGGCATCCTCGCGATTGTCCTCCTCCTCGTATTTCGGCACGTGCGCCTCATCGACTACGGCTACCTCTACCGCGAGACGAAGCGCGCAAACGAGATGCAGGACCTCTTCACCAACATGATGGCGCACGAGCTCCGCGCCCCGCTCACGGCGGTCAGGGGGTACGCGAGCATGATTGAGGAGGATGGAGGGACTCCCGAGGAGTCCAAGAAACAAGCATGGAAAATTCGCGATGCCGCCGAGCGGCTCCTCCTCATCGTGAACGACCTCCTCGACGTCGCGCGCATCCGCGGAGGGAAGCTTACCGTGAAGAACGAACGGACGAACGTGAAGGACGTTATCCTCTCGGTCATCGACGCGATGCAAGCGCCGGCCCGCGAGAAACACATTGAGCTTGCGTCCGAGGGTGTGCTTCCCGACGCGTGGGTTTCAATTGACGGCCGGCGATTCCACCAGGCGCTCACCAATCTCGTCTCGAACGCCATCAAGTATACGAAGGCGGGGCAGATTACCCTCGTGCTCGAGGAGCGCCGCGACCGCATCGAAGTCCGCGTGAAGGATACGGGCATGGGCATCAGCGCCGAGGACCAGAAGAACCTCTTCGCGCCGTTCTTCCGCGTCGAGAGCGAGGAGGTCGACCGCATCGTCGGCACGGGCTTAGGCATGTGGATTACGAAACAGCTCATCGAGCTCATGAAGGGCTCCATTGCGGTCGAGTCCATCCGTGGCGTCGGCACGCACGTCGTCGTCACATTCCCGAAGTAATTTTCACCGGGAAGTTTTTCCTGTATACTGGGCCACTGTAATACCATGCGCCAACATGGTAGGTACTCTCGTGAATGCATATGAGTTCAAAAAACCCCAAAAAAACCAATACAGAGAGCCACAAAAACGAAGAAATCATCATTCGTGGTGCCCGGACGCACAACCTGAAGAACATCGACCTCACGATGCCGCGGAACAAGATGATTGTCTTCACCGGCCTTTCAGGGTCGGGGAAGTCGTCTCTCGCGTTCGATACCATCTTTGCCGAGGGCCAGCGCCGGTACGTCGAGTCCCTCTCCTCGTACGCCCGGCAGTTCCTCCGGCAGATGCAGAAGCCGGATGTCGATGAAATCTCCGGTCTCTCGCCCGCCATCTCCATCGACCAGAAGTCGGCGTCGCGGAATCCGCGCTCGACGGTCGCGACCATCACCGAAATCTACGACTACCTCCGCATCCTCTACGCGCGCGTCGGCCAGCCGTACTGCCTCGACGTCGACGTGCCGATTCAGAAGCTCTCGCAGGATGAAATCCTCGGCATCATCGCGAAGTCTATCGAAGAGCGCGAAATCAAGCGCGTGAAGAGTGCCGACACGAAGAACGTGCTCGGCGTCGAAGTGAGCTCGGCACGTGTCGCCATTTTCTCGCCGGTCGTCGTCGGACGGAAGGGCGAGTACTACCAGCTCCTCTACGACCTCCTCGGCAAGGGATACGAAACAGTCCGCATCGACGGTGAGATTAAACAGCTTCGTGAAAAGATTGTCCTCACGAAGACGAAGCGGCACGACATTGACGTGCTCATCGACGAAATCTACGTGAGCGAGTTCCGCGACTCGCCGAAGAACGCGCGCGAACGTCTCTCGGAGGCAGTCGAGCTCGCCCTCAAGGAATCAAACGGGCTCGTAAAGGTACGGACCCCCGACGGGGATGAGCGTATGCTCTCTGCGAAGTTCATCTGCCCGGTCGATGGCTCATCGTTCCCGGAGGTTGAGCCGCGTCTCTTCTCGTTCAACTCGCCGTACGGTGCGTGCCCGGCATGTAACGGCCTCGGAACAACGGGCATTTTCAATACTGACGAGTGCGAGTCCTGCCATGGCGCCCGGCTCCGCCCGGAGGCCTTGCGTGTTTACCTGGGCGGCGACGGAAAGAAGAATCTCGGCAAAAACATCGTCGACTTCACGAATATGACCATCGGCGAAGCGGCGGAGTTCATCGCCGGCCTCAAGCTCTCAAAGAAGGACCAGGACATTGCGTGGCCGGCCTTGCGGGAAATCATCGAGCGCCTCGACTTCATGATTAACGTCGGCATCGAGTACCTGACCCTCAACCGACGGGCAAACACGCTTTCGGGCGGTGAGGCCCAGCGTATCCGGCTCGCATCCCAGCTCGGGAGCGGTCTCGTCGGCGCGATGTACGTTCTCGATGAGCCGACCATCGGCCTCCATCAGCGCGACAACGACCGTCTCGTGAAGACGCTCACGAATCTCCGCGACCTCGGCAACACCATCCTCGTCGTCGAGCACGACGAGGACACCATCTTCGCCTCGGACTACATCGTCGACATCGGGCCGGGCGCGGGCGTCCACGGCGGCGAGGTCGTTGTTGCAGGATACCTCGATACGCTCCTCAAAGCACCGAAGAACCCTTCGGGCTCGCTCACACTCGACTACCTCCGTGGCACGAAGCAGATTGAGGTGCCGCCGGTGCGCCGTGAGAGCGAAAAGGGGTCGCTCAAGGTGCGGGGCGGGAAGGCGTTCAACATCAAGAACCTCAACGTCGACGTGCCTTTGGGGCGCCTCGTCGGGGTGACCGGCGTCTCCGGATCGGGAAAGTCGACATTTATGTACGAGATTCTCCACCGGAACCTCCGTTCCCGCCTTGATAAGAAGTACCGGACCCCGCACACGTACAATGCGGCGAGTTTCGCGGGTACCGAGTACCTCGGCCGCTCCATCCTCATCGACCAGTCGCCCATCGGCCGGACTCCGCGCTCAAACCCGGCGACGTACACGGGCGCGTTTACCTTCATCCGCGATGTCTTCGCGTCCTCGAGCGAGGCGCGCGCCCGCGGGTGGAAGTCGAGCCGGTTCTCGTTCAACGTGAAGGGCGGTCGGTGTGAGGCGTGTCAGGGGAACGGCGAGATTGCCGTCGAGATGCACTTCCTTCCGACGGTGTTCGTCACGTGCGATGTTTGCGACGGCAAGCGCTTCACGAAGGAGACCCTCGAGGTCCGCTACAAGGGAAAGAACATTGACGATGTGCTCCATATGACGATTGAGGAAGCGCAGGAATTTTTCAATGACATTCCGGCGATTCAGGAACGCCTCCGTTCGCTCCTCGATGTGGGCTTGGGATACCTCGAGCTCGGGCAGAGCGCGACGACGCTCTCGGGCGGCGAGGCCCAGCGTGTGAAGATTGCGTCTGAACTCTACCGGCCCCATACGCAGAAGACCATCTACCTCCTCGACGAGCCGACCATCGGCCTCCACTATGAGGATGTGAAGAAGCTCATTGAGATTCTTCAGGAGCTCGTGAACCGCGGAAATACCGTTGTCGTCATCGAGCACAACCTCGACTTCGTGAAGTCGTGTGATTACCTCATCGACATCGGCCCCGAGGGGGGCGATAAGGGCGGGGAGGTTGTCGCGAAGGGAACGCCCGAAGAGGTTGCGCGAAACCCGAAGTCGCACACCGGCCACTACCTCAAGCGAATGCTCTAGAGTATGGATACGCTCGGCAAAAAACAGGCGAAGCTCCCCGACGCGCCCGGGGTGTACTTTTTCATAGGGAAGCGGAAGGAAGTCCTGTACATCGGCCGGGCGACGTCGCTTGCCCGCCGCGTGCCGAGCTACTTCGCGAGAGACCTTCGGGAGAAGCGGAGCCCGCTCATCGAGAAGATGGTCGCCGAGGCGAAGGCGGTCGAGTGGCTCACGACCGACTCCGTCCTCGAGGCGGTACTCCTCGAGGTGCGCCTCATCCGGACGCACAAGCCCCCGTACAACACCATCTCGAAGGACGACAAGAGCTACAACCACGTCGTCATCACCGACGAGGAGTTTCCGCGCGTCCTCGTCCTCCGCGCCAAGGACCTCCGCGACGCCCGCGCGGACGTGCGGTACCGGAAGGTGTACGGCCCGTTCACCTCGGGGAAGCTCCTCCGCGATGCACTCAAAATCATCCAGCGCATCTTCCGGTTCTACGACGTACGGACGCCGCTCTCGGGGAGGGTGGGAAAGGTCACGCGCGGTGTCCTCAACTTCAACCGGCAAATCGGCCTCTACCCGGACACGCTCTCAAAACGTGAATACGCGCGCACTATACGGCACCTCGAGCTCTTCTTCGAGGGTAAGAAGGAGAAGGTTATTGCCGAGCTCACGAAGGAGATGATGCGCTCCGCGAAGCGTGAGGAGTTCGAGGAGGCGAACCGCCTGAAGCAGAAGGTTCTTGCGCTCAAGCACATCCAGGACATCGCGCTCGTCCGGGATGACCTCCGTACACACCGTGACGACCGGCGCATTCGCATCGAGGCGTACGACGTCGCACACCTCAGCGGTACGAATATGGTCGGCGTCATGACCGTCGTCGAGAATGGAACGCCAGACTCGAGCGCGTACCGGACGTTCACCGTGCGCTCGCTCTCCGGCGCAAACGACCCGGCGGCGCTCCGCGAGGTGCTCGAGCGGCGCATGGCGCACCCCGAGTGGCCGTACCCCGACCTCATCGTCGTTGACGGCAACAGCGTCCAGAAGCGGGTCGCCGAGCGCGCCGTGAAGTCCGCGGAGCTCTTCATTCCCGTCGTCGCCGTCGTGAAGGACGAGCGGCACCGCCCGCGCGAAATCCTCGGCACCTCGAAGCTCATCGGAGAGCACGAGACCGCGATTCTCCTTTCAAATGCCGAAGCGCACCGCTTTGCCGTCGCCTTCCACCGAAAAAAGCGGAACACACTCCCGCGCTGAAGCACTCCGGAACCGCGGGGTGTTTTTCTTTGTTAGAGAAGATATGAAAATTGGCTTCATAGGGCAAGGTGAGACAGTCCGGGGGACTGTCGCAAGACCTTGAGCAGTTGCTGCGAAAAGTGTACAGCGTCTGTAAGACGGGAAGCGAAGTCTAAGATATTGAAATATGAACATTGGATTTATCGGACAGGGCTGGATCGGTCGCAACTACGCAAACGACTTCGAAGCTCGCGGGTACACGGTCACGCGCTACTCCCTCGAGCCGGAGTACGTGATGAACAAAGAGCTCATCAAAACCTGCGACATCGTCTTCATTGCGGTGCCGACGCCGACGACGCCCGAGGGGTTTGATTTCAGCGCGGTGTCGGATGCGCTCGCCCTCGTCGGGAAGGGGAAGACCGCGGTCGTGAAGTCGACGCTCCTCCCCGGTACGACCGAGAAGCTCCAGGAGGCGTTCCCCGAGTTGTACGTCCTCTGTAGTCCCGAATTCCTCGTCGAGAAGACCGCCGCGCATGACGCCGCGCACCCGAACCGGAATATCATCGGGATTCCTAAAGATACCGAGGAGCACCGCGTCCGGGCGCGGGCGGTCCTCGAGGTTCTCCCGCGGGCGCCATACGAGACCATCGTGCGCTCGCGTGATGCAGAGTTCGTGAAGTACGCAGGAAACTGCTTCCTCTTCACCAAGGTTATTTTTATGAACATCTTCTACGACCTCGTCCACGAGATGGGGGGCGGCTGGGACCGCGTCCGCGAAGCTCTCGTCCACGATCCCAGGATCGGTGAGAGCCACACGAATCCGGTCCACCAACAGGGACGTGGAGCCGGCGGACACTGCTTCATCAAGGACTTCGAGGCGTTCCGGAAGCTCTATGAGAAAGAGGTCGGCGACCGGGAGGGGGCTGCAGTTGTCTCGACGCTCGCAGAAAAGAACATCGCCCTCCTCACGGGGAGTGGCAAGGACCTCGACCTCCTCAGGGGCGTCTACGGTGATGCACGCATTCCGCAGTAGGCGGCGCAGCGTGCGTGGTACAATGTCCGCGTATGAGCAAGATTCGCGTTGCAGTGCTTCGTGGTGGCCTCAGTGACGAGTACGACGTGTCCCTCAAGACGGGTGCGGCAGTTCTCGAGCACCTCGACCGTGAGCGATTCAATCCGATTGATGTCGTCATTACGCGGAGCGGCGAGTGGCTCGCCGACGGGAGGGCGAAGCTTCCCGAGCAGGTCCTCTACACCGTCGATGTCGTCTTCAATGCGCTCCACGGCACGTACGGCGAGGACGGCACCGTCCAGCGGCTCCTCGACCGGTATGCAGTCCCGTACACGGGGAGCAAAGCATTTCCTTCAAACATCGCAATGAATAAGATTCTCACCAAGCGCGCGCTCGAGGGTCACGGCATCAAGATGGCGCCCCACACCCAGGTTACGAAGGAGTCGCTCAAGGACCTCGGGAGGGTCACCGAAAAGATTCTCACAGCGTTCGGGCCGGAGTATGTCATCAAACCCGTCGCCTCCGGCTCCTCGGTCGGTACGATGATGGTGAGAAACCCCCTCCTCCTCGAATCGGCGCTCAAGGACGCCCTCTCGAAGTTTGATGAGGTCATGGTTGAGGCGCGCATCCACGGGAGAGAGGCAACGTGCGGTGTTGCCGAACGCTACCGGGGCGCACCGCTCTACGCGTTTCCTCCGATTGAGATTGTTCCGCCGCCCCGCGCAGAGTTTTTCGACAGGGAAGTGAAGTACAACGGTGAGACGGAGGAAATCTGCCCCGCGCGCTTCGGCCATGCGGTGAAAAAGGAAATTGAGGAAGCGTCGAAGTTTGTCCACGGGAAGCTCGGCCTCTCGCAGTACTCGCGTTCGGACTTCATCGTCGCCGACGACGGTATCTACTTCCTCGAGGTGAATACGCTCCCCGGACTCACGAAGGAGTCGCTCCTTCCGAAGGCCGTACACGCGGTCGGCGGCACATACCCGCACTTCATTGAACACCTCATTACCGACGCTCTGCGTACGCGTGTGTCATAATTATCCGTATGGCCGTCTCGCGCAAGGTGCTCACAGGGAAGGAGCTCGAAAAGAAGCTCAAGGGCCTTTCCGATTGGACAGTGAACGCAAAGGAGACAGAAATTGCAAAGACGTTCAAGACCGCATCGTTCGTCGGCAGTCTCGCGCTCTCCGCGAAGATTGCGGTCCATGCAGAGGTTA
>CAYRER010000010.1:0-2395 GCA_964423385.1 uncultured Candidatus Saccharibacteria bacterium
TTGGTTGCTTACTGAGTTCGGTAAATCTCCTAGAGCGGTGGCTTATCCTCTGTCGTCACCCGCATCATCCGCTCGAGCTCCTTCGGGGTGACTCCCTCCCGCTTCTCCTCCGGAGAAGCGGGAGGGGCAGGTGGAGGTGGCGGAGACGAGGAGTTCTGATTTTCAGGAGAAACTGTTTCTCGTTCTGTATTTGCCTGCTGACCGACTTTTGTTCCGCTCAAGATTGCCTCCTTGAGGACCGAGCTGATGGCGCTCTTCAATTCTTCTCGGTTTGCGACGCCCTTCTTCTCTCCCTGACCTGCAATTTTCGCATCGCCAACGACCTGCTTGAGAACGTTCCGGAGGTCGGGCTTCCCCTGCTTCTCGGGTACCCGCGACGGCCGCTCGGGTCTCGGGGTGTCCTCCCGTTTTTCACGCTTTTCAGCAGGCACTTCTGCCCGTCGCTCTTCCGGTTTCCGTTCCGCACGTACTTCCTCTCCCCGCTTCTCCCGGGGACGCTCATCTCGGCTCTCTCTCGGTTCATCCCGACGGGGTGCTGCCGACGCGGACTTTCCTCCGCCCACAGGGGTCGGCTTCTCTGCCTTCTTCGGCGGGATGATGGGCTCGTGGAACTTGTGGATAATTTCCTCGACGCCGGCGCGGGGGTGGGTGAACTGTTCCCGGCTTGCGGCAATGGCCATTTCTTTGCAGGAGGTTGCCGGAGGTGCAATCGGCGGAAGCGTCACCGCGGAGAACGGCTGGGAGCCGATGCCGTCAATCATGAGGGTGAGGTACACCTGCGCGAACGCGAGGTTCACCATATCGGTCGCCATAAACTGCGGGGTGAAGATGGTCTCGAGAACTTCCGCATCAAAGGGGCCGACGCGGAAGGAGATGATGGTGCCGACGTTGCCGAAGACCGCGCTCCGCACCTCCTCCTCCATCTGCTCAATATACTGGTGCGCAATGGTGAGGTTGAGGTGGTACTTGCGCGCCTCGGAGAGAATGTTCGCGAACGTTGCGTTTGCAAACGACTGGAACTCATCGACGAAGAAGTAGAAGTTCGGCGTCTCGCGCATCTTCTCGGGCGGGAGGTCGGCCCGGCTCATCGCGGCGAGGTAGATGCGTGTTGTGAGCATGGAGCCGAGGAGATTCGCATTCGTCTCGCCGATGAGACCTTTCGAGAGGTTGATGATGAGAATCTTCTGCTCGTCCATCATCTTTCGGATGTCGAACGACGACTTGGGCTGGCCGACGATATTGCGGATGACCGGGTTCGAGGTGAACTGCCCGATTTTGTTCTTGATGGCGTCGCCCGCCTCCTGCATGTACCGCTCGTTGTACTTTGCAAACTCATCGACCCAGAACGCTTTCACGCCGGGGTCCTTCACGTTTTGGACGACGAGGTCCCGATAGGCCTTGTCGGAGAGCATGCGGTTGACGCCCAAGAGCGTCGAGTCGGGGTACTCGAGGAGCGCGAGGAGGGTGTTTGATAAGATGTACTCCATCCGGGCGCTCCACGCATCGACCCAGATTTTCTTGAACACTGACATGAGACCCGAGACGACGAGGTGTCGCTTGTCGGGACCGACATCCTCCATGATGTTGAATGAGACCGGGTGCTCGGTATCGAATGGCGCGATGTAGAGGACGTCGCGGACGCGGTGCTCGGGGATGTAGTTGAGGAGATTCTCGGCGGCAGAACCGTGCGGGTCGATGAACGCCATCCCCTCGCCGTTCTGAATGTCCTGTGCGGCCATGTTTTCGAGGAGGGTCGACTTCCCCATGCCGGTCTTCCCGATCACATACACGTGCCGCTGGCGGTCCTTCGCCTTGATGCCGAACGGCACGTTCTTTCCGCGCGCGTCGGTCTGCGCAAAGTACGTGATTTTATCCGGATCAAACTTCATGGCTACAGTATAGCACCTGGTTTTTAATGAGCCGATGCGGCGATTATAAAAGTAAGGTGAATTGCGGAGCAAGAGAGGATGCCCTGGTGCAGATGTACTCTTGTGGTGCAAACGAAACCCCCAAGGCCGGCTGGCCTTGGGGTTCTTTGCTCCGAGTACCTCATCAGATGAGGCCGCGGCGCTTCATGATCGTCACGACGGTGTGGTGATACTTCTCGACCTCGCCGACCGGGATGAAGTCGGGATGCTTGAGACGTTCGAAGTAGCCCATGGGCTGGTTTCGCATGATTTCCCCGAGCAAATCGTTGAGCTCGGTATCCGAGAGCATCGCGGGTCTCCTATCCGGGGTGATTCCGAAGACTGCGGACATGGTTCCTCCTCTTGCTTTGGGTTGGGCAGCCGTACGTTGGGCGATTCCTGAGAGACTATAGCAAAGCTACGATGTTTGTCACGAGGGTTCTGTTTCAAGCGCCTCCCTCGTGTAGACGTTCGACGGCGCCCAAATC
>CAYRER010000010.1:2495-4409 GCA_964423385.1 uncultured Candidatus Saccharibacteria bacterium
GCGTCGTAGTCGCCGCCGTAGTCGAAGTCCTGAATCCACGTGCGGAGCCGCTCGGGGCCGAACGCGGGCTTCGCGTAGAGCGCGGGTGTCGAGGTACCCATGCGCACGTGGAGAAACCCGGCGACCGGTGTCGTCGACGACATCATGCGCCGGACGCCGGAGCTCATTGCGTGGAAGACGACTTCATACGGGTGGTCGTTTGGGTCGGAGAACCCGAGGAAGGTCGCCGGGTAGTGCGAGGGGTACACCATGGGCGCGACAAAGTCGAAGTACGGCGCGGCACGCTCCTGCACCTGCCCGATGGAAAGGTCGTCGGTGTTTGTCGTCGTCATGCCGAAGAGATCGACCGACGTCCACGGCGTCGAGGATGCCCGACCGGTGTTCTCGTGCCGAACTGCGGCGAAACGCGATTCTTCATCAAGCTTCTCGTTCACGTATTTAAAGAATGCTTCGAGATTCGCCTGCTTGTCGGCCCCGTACTCGCTCGCCATGCTCTTCGGGAACCGGATGTCCTGCATATTGCCGTCTGAGGGATACCGCACGTAATCAAAATTGAGCTCGTCGAAGCCGAGGTTGTACGCTTCGGTCGAGAGTTCAACGATGTGGTCCCAGTACTCCCGCGCGCCGACGTCGATGAACGAGAGCCCCTTGTGGTCGCGCCACACAGAACCATCGAGCCGTTCAACCGCGAGGTCCGGACGCTTCGGCGCGTAGAACGGGTCCTGGAAGACGGTGATGCGTCCGATGACGAAGATGCCCTTTTCGTGGAGTGAGCGGATGAATTCCTTCATGTCCCGGGTACCGCACCGTGCCGCTTCCCAAGCCGGCTTCCAGTCTTCCGTTTTCGGCGGGAAGGAAATGGTGCCCGAGTAGTCCTTGATGTCGATGACGACCGAATTGATTTCCGTTTCTTCGATGAGGCCTGTGAGCCGGTTCCTGAAGTCGGTCGTTCCCGCGACGCATGAGGTCATGTAGATTGCCTTGACCGGCTCCGGAAGAGGAATGTGTCTCACCACCTCCCGGGTATCCACAGGAACCTCTTCTTCCTTCTCTTCGCGCACCGAGAGTTCACTCGTACTCTTTCCAACCGCAACGTAATCGAGCTTGGTGAACTCAGGGAACGCAACGTACGAGAGCACGACAAAACTCGCTCCGACGAGTCCCGCTGCTGTCATGAATTTCATACAACCCGATCTGTGCCCTCCCCCTCCCGAACGTCAGCCGGGACGGTGCGCACGCTCTCAACAAATGCATCGCCCCTGCGCTCGCCTGTTTCGCGCTCGAGGGATGCGAGGAATGCCCGCCGACGAAGCCGGTACCCCGTCACGGTAAGGAGAAATCCGGATGCGATAAAAATCCACTCCTTGTATTCGCGCGGAATGCCGAGAAACGAGGTGAAGAAGACGATGATGCCGAGCGCGAAGACGAGTGATTCTTTGGACATAGAGGAAGTATACCCTGGAAGCCCATTGGTGAAAAAGTCTTGTGGTTTTCCACAGCTAGACCCGGGAGACCACGACAACAAACTCCCCCCGGACGTGGTCGGGGTGGTCGGTGAAGTACTGGAGCACCTCTCGTGGAGAGCCTTGAACCACTTCCTCGTGCATCTTCGTGAGTTCACGCGCAATGGTGACTCGCTTTTCTTCAGAAAGATGCTCGGTGAGAGATTCGAGCGTCTTCATGATGCGGTGGACCGACTCGTAGAACATAACCGGCACATCGTACGATGCAAGATTCTTGAAAAATGTCTCTCGGCCCTTCTTCTGGGGGACGAAGCCGAGAAAGATAAACTCGTTCCCCGAAATGCCGGCAATGGAGAACGCCGCCGTAAGTGCCGATGGGCCGGGGATGGCCTCGATGCGCGGGGCCCCCGCGCCGGGGGCCGCCCCCCCGCACACAACCGGGGGGGCGCTG
>CAYRER010000010.1:4419-7691 GCA_964423385.1 uncultured Candidatus Saccharibacteria bacterium
GCCGCAAAGGCCCACCCCCGCCTAATGGGCCGTGGGGCGGGGTTTGCCCTCGAGGCGCGCGCCCGCTGCGGGGGCGCGCGCAACGAGGAAGACTCCGGGGTCGGAGATGCCCGGCGTGCCGGCGTCAGAGACGAGCGCGATGCGCTTCCCCGCTTCGAGGTCCTTGAGGATGTCGGCGTGCACCTTCTCCGACGCGTGTGCATCGTACCGCTTTAATTTTGCAGTAATGCCGTGGTGCTTGAGGAGGACGCCGGTCACGCGCGTGTCTTCGGCGAGGACGTAGTCGGCCTCTCTGAGCACGCGGAGGGCGCGGAGCGTGATGTCCTCGAGGTTGCCGATGGGTGTCGCGACGATGGAGAGCGTGCCTGTTTCCATACGAGAGAACGCTACCACCTGATGCATAAAAAAGAAAGGCGACGCCGAAGCGCCGCCCCCCCCTGCATCAACGCCCTCCCGAGTCATCCGGCGGTGTAGTACCTCCGCCGGAAATTCTCGACGCGTGCGATGAACTGCTTCATTCCGGTGATGTAGAGGGCGATTTTTCCGTATGCGAGAACCTCGTGATACCAGCACGAGGGCGGGTCGTCGCTCTCCACGATGCGGATGTTGGGAATCTTCATCACGAAGCGGTTCATGATACGAATGCGACGGCCATGTCGGCCGTTCGTGATGAACCCGAGCTCGGGGGTTTTGCAACCGCCGTGCCGCTTCGCCGCCTCCCACGCCCACTGCAACTCGAGAACAGTGCCCCAAACTTCGGGGTTGTTCTTGTTCACGATGATGGTGTGCTTCTTCTCGGAGACGTCGAGGACGAAGCGTTCCATGCCCGAGGCAAGGGTCTCCGATCCGCCGCAACCGTTCCCACTCGTGAAGATGAGTATTGCCGACTTGCCTCCCGCCTCAAGCTCCTGAACTTCCTTGAGAGCGCGGCGGATGCGTTGCTGGGTCGGCAGGTTGAGCGTCCGCTCGACTTGTCCGTACCCGAGCACTATCAGGAAAACAATTGGCTTCTGTCCCAATTTCTCCTCCGTCAGGTTGGTTTCGGAACAAGTTCTTGTACTGCTTTTATCTAAATCTGATTATGCCCTGAAATGTTGATTTGTAAAGATACCCGACGGGGTCTTTCCTAAAGCTCCGCCGTCAACATCCCCGCGACACGTGTGACGTCGCCGGCACCCATGACGAGAATAAGATCGTCAGGCCCGACAGTCTCTCTGATTTTTGAAACTGCCTCGTCGAACGTATCGAGCGCAACAGCGTCCTTTCCTTTTTCCCGAACTGCTTCGGCAAGCTTCGTGTGCGAGACACCGCTCTCGTTTTCCTCGCGCGCCGCGTAGATAGGAAGAATGATGACGCGGTCGGCGAGCGCGAGCGCGTCCGCAAAATCACTGAAGAGCGTGTGCGTCCGCGAGTATGTGTGCGACTGAAATACCAGTGTAATCTTCTTCTCTGGGTAGAGCTCCTGTGCTCCGTGGATGGTCGCAGTGATTTCGGTCGGGTGGTGACCGTAGTCGTCGTACACTTTTACACCCGCTTGTCCGGCAGGCAGGCCACCCATTTCGCCTTTGTACTCAAACCGCCGCCACGTGCCCGCAAACCCCTCGAGCGCCGTTTTCACATTTAGGGGTCCGACCCCTAAATGAATTGCGACTGCGGTCGCGGCGGCGGCGTTCATTTGGTTGTGAATGCCGGGAACCTGGAGCGTGAGCATCGGGTCAAAGAACTTTCCGTAGTCGACGAGGTGCGCTGTGACACCCTGGAGAATCGGTGCGATGTTCGGCGCGCTGAAGTTCACGATGACTGCACCTCCCTCCCGGACCTGCTGTGCGAACTCGCGAAATGCCTCCTGCACCTCGCCGAGATTTTTGTAGTAATCGACATGCTCGTGTTCGACGTTCGTGATGACGAGAATGTCGGGAGTGAGGGAGAGAAAATCGCGTCGGTATTCGCACGCCTCAACGATGAAGTACTTGCCCTTTCCCCTCCGGTAGTTGCTCTTTGTCTTTGAGCGCAAAGACCCCACAATCCCCGACGGGTCGAGACCGGCCTCCTCGAAGATGTCGATGAGCATCGCGGTCGTCGTCGTCTTGCCGTGACTCCCCGCAACGGCGATGAGGTAGTACTCATTCGCGACCATGCCGAGCGCCTCGAAGTAGTTCATGGTCTTGATGCCGAGCTCGCGCGCGCGGACGAGCTCCTCGTGATCCTTCGGCATCGCCTCGGTGTACACGACGAGGTCGGTGCCGGAGGCAATGTTTCCTGCCGTCTGCGTATCAAAAAAAGTGACGCCCTCCGCCTCGAGCGCACGGGTGATGTCCGAAGGAGCACGGTCCGACCCGCTCACTACCTTCTTCTCACCCAAGAAAAGCCGTGCCAAGGCCGACATGCCGATGCCGCCGATTCCCACAAAATGTGCCCGTTGTATGTCACTCAGTTTCATACTCTTTTATGAGCGACATAAACTGGTCATTCCGGTCGTACTCGTTCTTGAACATGCCGAACGAGGCGAACCCAGGTGAGAAAAGGAGGACGTCGCCGGGCGAGGCCTTGCCGAGCCCGGCCTCAACCGCTTCCTTGAGAGACGCACAGATATTCCAGTTAACCGGAATATTTGTTCCGGTTAACTGGATGAGTTTGTCGGTGCCAGTACCGGGAATGAGCACGACGCTCTTCACATATTCCTCAATGACCGGTACGAGCGGGGACGGATCGACGTCCTTGTACGCACCACCCGCGATGAGGACGACATTCTTCCCGTCTGCGACTGCTCTGATTCCTTGAATTGTCGCGGTCGGCGTCGTCGCGTTGTTGTCGTTGTACACCTTAACCCCGTTCACCGTGCCGAGGTACTCGAGGCGTCCCGGAACACCGGGAAACGTTGCGAGCGCTCCGAATATTTCTTCGTCGTGGAGCCCGATACTGCGCAAGGCCTCAGTCGCGAGCGCAGCATTCAGCCGGTTGTGCTCGCCCGGCATCGAGAGGAGCATGTCGTCGGGGAGAATCGACGCATCGACGAGCCGAACCTCCTGCCCCAGGGTGATGCGCTTCCCCCTTGCGAACTCTTTCGCACGCTCGAAGACTTCCTGTGTCGTCACGAAGACACCAGACTCTTCCTGGTGCATGAAAATGTGCGCCTTGTCGGCGAAGTACGCATCCATATTTCCACTGTAATAGTTCATGTGGTCCTCCATGAAATTGGTGAAGACAGCAATGTGCGGGCTGATGCTCATCTCCCCGAACGCCTGGAGTTGCCACGAGTCGAGCTCCATGAC
>CAYRER010000010.1:7791-10593 GCA_964423385.1 uncultured Candidatus Saccharibacteria bacterium
GGCTGATGCTCATCTCCCCGAACGCCTGGAGTTGCCACGAGTCGAGCTCCATGACTGCAACAGAACCTTCCTCGACTTCATTGAGGAGCTGGAGATTCGACACCCCGCGGACGTTCCCGCCGAGAATGACCGACGCGCCCTCGGTGGTCTCTTTGAGCACGTGGTAAATCATGTGGGTCACCGTCGACTTCCCCCTCGTCCCGGTAACACCGATGACTGGCACCCCCGAGAGTCGCGCGAAGAGCGCTCCGCTCATAGCAACCTCCGCACCATCCTTCCGCGCAACCTCGATGTACGGGGAGTCAAGCGGGACACCGGCCGCCTTGAGAATGATGTCCCGTCCCATAAAATCCTCCTCACGATGCTCACCGAGCGTGTACGTGATGTTTGGAAATCGAGAAAGCTGTTCGAGTGACTCCGTGAGCGCCTCCCTCGGCTTCATGTCGGTCACGATAAGCTCCGCTCCGCACTCGGCGAGAAATGCAGTGTCGCCCACGCCACGGCCGAGAAGCCCGAGTCCCATGACGGTCACCTTCTTTCCTCTGAAATAGTCTCGGTATCTTTCCATTATTGTGCGCATAATAACATGATTTAGAGCGTGCGAGAGAACTGGGGTAAAGTGTCTTCTTCTCCGGTTCGCCCTGGTATACTTCCGGTATGAATAACACCCTTGAATCGCACAAGTTCTTTCCGTACATCGCCTGGACCCTCGTTATTGGTTTCGCGCTCTTTACCTATATGCTCGCGATGGAGCTCCGCGGCAATGTGGGGTCACTCGGAGACCGGGTAGACGATCTCGAGGAACGCGTGCGCGCCGTCGAAACACGCTAAAAGGATTTTTTGCTTTTATTGCTCAAACGGGCGGTTTTTGGTAGTATCGTAGGCACTGTTTTTACAGAGACAGGTTAAACCCTCTGTCCGCGCGGGCTGACAAACACAAACTGCTTTGTGTTTGTCCCGGTTCCGACGGAAGGAGGAAATTGCCGATATTAACAAGGTAATAGGATAGATAGCATTCGACTGACTCTCTATGAGAGCAGTACACCGTCCTGATATTTTGTTTTATTTGTCCGCGCTTAGCTCAGCTGGCTAGAGCATTCGACTGATACTCGAAAGGTCCTTGGTTCGACCCCAAGAGCGCGGACAAATTACGCAAAATATCTAGGACGATTTTATGGGAAGTCCTTGGTTCAAACCCTTACAGGGTCAGTCCACTCATTGGGCATTTTGCTTCGCCTCGCTCACAAAATTCCTCAATGAGTCTTGCGAAAGTCCCCCGGACTCTCTCACCAAGAGCGCGGACAGAGGGTTTAATTGTGTGCCTCAGGGTATCTTCTCTTGCCCCGCAATTCACCTTATCCGCGCGAGCTGTACACTCCCCCACTTGCCATCCAATTCAGGACGTTATACCGTGTGGAAAGTACCAACCACGGAAGGGGGTCTGCAATGCGCAGTCATGGACGGGAACACCGAGGAACGCACGTTCCGAAACGTCCTCCGGGTCATCGACCGGCGAAGTCTCCACGAGCAAGCCGGCTCGCCCTAAAGAAGGAACGCGAACCTCGCGACATCTTCCCCCAGCTTCCCCACTTCGTTCCCACCTGACCGGAGGAGGCCGGTCAATCAGAAACGGCCGGACGTGCAGAGCACGTCCGGCCGAAAATCTTTTCTGCCATTAAAAAAGCCGGGGTGCGCATACTGCGCGCACACCCGGCTCTTGCTCGAGGGGTGACGGTGTTCAGTCACCCCCGAGTATCGGCGCTCCACCAGCCTTCGTCCACACCCAGTGACCGAGGAAGAGGAGGAGAAAACCTCCCATGCCGACGAGTGCCGAGAACTCGAGCGGTGTTCCCGGGAGCGGTTCGACCGCACCCCAGACAGCACCCACGCCGATGGTGGCGAGGATGATGCCGATGAAGCGGAGAATCCTCTTCATCGCCGGCCCTCCGCTTCGACAGCCCTCAGGTACTGACAGGCCTTCGTGTCACCCTGGGTGCAGGCCCGCTTGATGCGGACTTGCTCCATTGCGATGCGTTCCGCAACGGAGGGCGTATCGACCATCTGCCTGAAGTCGACCCACGTGGTGCGGGTCTTCCCGGCGATAGTCTGCCACACACCGTCCACGAACTTCTGGACGGACGGCACCCCCAGGTACAACCAGAGGCAGACCGCGAGGATGAACCCCGCCGATATCTGCCACGCATCCCAGTTCCTCTGATTCATCGTTCCTCCTCTTTTTGGTTTAGTCTCTCGACGATAGCGATGAAAAGTGTCGGACCGAGAAAGATCCCGGTCAGTTTCATCACCACGTCACGCGCCCCGAGCACCCTCCCGAGCACTTCGGGGCTTCCATCCATTGCGGTGAGCAGCACCGCGGTGAACTGCAGGAGGACGAACATCCCCGCACAGAGCACCGTGATGCACCCGCCCAACTTCAGAGCTCTCTGGAGCATAATATCCTTCTCCTTTTTCTCTGTCACAGGCGGGATGCCCGTGTTCTAAGAGTATATTATACAATGTATAGCAAACCTGTCAATGTGCAAAATCTGCCTTATTTTCAAGCGTTTTTAGGGGTATCATGTCGGTACCTGTCCCGCTAGAAGTTTACACACTATACTTCGATTCAGGACAACTATGGGGGGCCCTGCACTTACGTGCAAACAACATACGTTATTGGGTAACTTTCTAATGGGATGAACAACATTCAGACACTCCTTACCGGGATTCTCACCTTTCTCAACGAGGCCGTAGTCCCCTTCCTCCTCGCGCTCGCTTTCTTCGTGTTCCTCTGGAATGCGTTCC
>CAYRER010000010.1:10693-29985 GCA_964423385.1 uncultured Candidatus Saccharibacteria bacterium
GTAGTCCCCTTCCTCCTCGCGCTCGCTTTCTTCGTGTTCCTCTGGAATGCGTTCCGTTTCTTCATTTTGGGCGGGAGCAACGAGGAGGATCAGGAGAAGGCGCGCTCGCTCGCGACGTGGGGCATCACCGCATTTGTCATCATCATTTCGTTCTGGGGCATCGTGAACTTCCTCGTCACCGGCTTTGGCTTCGGACGCACCGACCCGGTCACGCCGGACTACATGCAGTCGAAGAACACGAACTTCGGCGACAACGACAGCAACTCCGGCTCGAACGTCTTCCCGTCAGGACTCGGCGAGTGAGTGTACTTCCTTACGCACAGAAAAACGGCACGGCCCTTCGGGCCGTGCCGTTTTTCTCTTTGCAAACAGAGCGTTTCTGTACTTTCTTTTGTCTTATCCCGGCCGCGTCTTTCCGCGGTGTACAGATACTATCTTGTGAGGTTGAGTATCATCCCTTCTTTTGTGCTCAATTGAGGCACAAAAGGTCGACCAATTAGCCGTTTAGAAATTATCAGTTACCCGATAACAACGACGTGTCCAATTGGAATTAATCCACGACCAGCTTCCGCTAGCCGTGCCTTGTTACGACTTACTCCCTGTCACCGAACTTACCGTAGAACGCGACGAGCGCGTGCTTCGGGCACTTCCGGCTCCCTTGAGTTGACGGGCGGTGAGTACAAGGCTCGGGAACGTATTCACCGTGGCGTTGCTGATCCACGATTACTAGCGATTCCGGCTTCATGAAGTCGAGTTGCAGACTTCAATCCGAATTGAGGATGGTTTATAAAGATTTGCTCCGCCTCGCGGCATTGCGTCTCGTTGTACCACCCATTGTATCACGGGTGCAGCCCAAGGCATCTAGGGACATGCTGACCTGGCGTCATCCTCACCTTCCTCTCCCGTGAGGGAGCAGTCTCGCCTGACACTTGTAACAGGCAACGAGGGTTGCGTTCGTTTCCCCACTTAAGGGAACAGCTCAAGCCACGAACTGACGACGGCCATGCATCACCTGCCATACACCCTCGAAGGCTCCCCAAGTTTCCCTGGGAATGCAGTATGGTTTCTAGCCTTGGTAAGGTTCCTCGCTTATCGACGAATTAAGCCCCATGATCCACCGCTTGTGCGAGCCCCCGTCTATTCCTTTGAGTTTTAAGCTTGCGCTCGTACTACCCAGGCGGTCCGCTTAACGCGTTAGCTTGCGCCACAGAGAGGGTCGATACTCCCTATAGCTAGCGGACAACGTTTAGGGCGTGGACTACTCGGGTATCTAATCCGATTCGCTACCCACGCTTTCGTGTTTCAGTGTCAGGAGAGCGCCAGTGTGTTGCCTTCGCTTTTGGTGTTCCCCAAGATATCAACGGATTTCACCCCTACACCTTGAGTTCCACACACCTCTCACTTCCTCTAGTGTGACCGTTTCTCACGCGAGTTCCGGGTTGAGCCCGGAGATTTAACGCGAGACTAATCACACCACCTACACACCCTTTACGCCCAGTAAATCCGGGTAACGCTCGAGGCTTCTGTATTACCGCTCCTGCTGGCACAGAATTGGGAGCCCCTTATTCATGAGGTACCGTCAATAAACTTCTTCCCTCATAAAAGGTGTTTACGTCCCTAGGGACTTCATCCACCACGCGGCGTCGCTCCGTCAGACTTTCGTCCATTGCGGAAGATTCTCGACTGCAGCCTCCCGTAGGAGTAAGGACCGTGTCGCAGTTCCATCGGTGGGGGTCAGCCTCTCAGCTCCCCTATCCGTCGTAGCCATGGTGAGCCGTTACCTCACCATCAAGCTGATAGAGCGCAGGCCGTTCAGAGAGCGATAAATCTTTACCCTCTCGGGACCATCGCGTATTATCCTGCCTTTCGGCAGGTTATTCGCGACTCTCCGGTACGTACCTACGTGTTACTACCTCGTCTGCCATGGGTCTAAACCCATTCGACTTGCATGCCTCATCCACGCCGCCAGCGTTCATCCTGAGCTAGGATCAAACTCTAAGTTTAGACAAGTTCAACACTATGGTTGATCTTGCTGTCTTCGGGCATAGTGAGCGCTGTACTTATCGCGCTCGCCCGTAGACATTCCAAGGATAAGACAAAAGAAAATGCAGAACATATTCTTTCGTCTGTTTGCTGTGATGTGTACCGTCACATTTGTTGCGCACGAATGTGCGTTTCAAACGTAACTATACATCTCGAATCTATGCAGGTTGCTATGCATATGATTCGTTTATGGAATCCGCCGGGACACCGGTCGGACGTCTCCCGCCCCCTGGTGACAACACCAAAACGGGCGCTCGAACTTTCTCAAGAAACAACCATCCTCCAATGTTTCTGGGAACAAAAAAGTCCAGAAACGGACAGTGGCGCCATTATACAGGTGACGAAGAAAAGGTCAACCCCAATCGCGGGTACAGAGAGCCGTTTTTCCCTGCCTCGCCGCCCCTGGCACCAAACGGTCCCGAGACCGTTTCAGAATACGTGAAAATACGGCTAAATAGAGCCGTTGTATTTTCTCTCCCCTTATGCACATTCAGGCCCGGCACCTGGCTTTGCGTTCCCCTTCCCCTGGAGTACACTGTCTCCTAATGAACGGGACGAGCGAAACGGTGGTCATGTCAGTTGGTGGTTCGCTCATCGTTCCCGATGCAATCGACACCCTCTTCCTCGTCGATTTCAAGAATCTCATCGAGCACCAGCATACTGCCTACGGCAGGCATTTTATTATCATCGCAGGCGGTGGCCGCACCGCACGCCGCTACCAGGATGCCGCAGCGACGGTGACCGAGCTCGACCCCGAGGACCTCGACTGGATGGGTATCCACGCAACACGTCTCAATGGCCACCTCCTCCGCACCGTCTTCCGCGACATTGCGTACCCCGAGATGATTACGAACCCGGACGACATTGCACAGGTTCCCGGTGATGCGCCGGTGGTCATTGCCGCTGGGTACCGACCCGGCGCCTCAACCGACCTCCGTGCGGTGCAGATTGCGGTGAACTGCGGGGCGACCAAAGTGATGAACCTCTCGAACATCGACTACGTGTACGCAGAAGACCCACGGCGGAACCCGGATGCGAAGAAAATCGAACACATCGCGTGGCCTGACTTCATGAAGCTCATCCCGACCGAGTGGAACCCCGGCCTCTCTTCCCCGTTTGACCCGGTCGCCGCGCGCGCGGCGAAGGAGCACGGGCTCGAAGTGGTCATCATAAACGGCGAGAAAATTGCGGAAGTTGAAAACTACCTCGAGGGCCGGCCGTTTGTCGGCACGAGAATCCATCCCTCGGAATGAAAAACGCCGGGCTCTCGCCCGGCGTTTTTCATTTTGCTTCGATGTGCGTAAGCACGTCGTCGATGCGTTTCCTGAAACCATCCACGTCTCCGCTGTTCTCTATTGTGTAGTCCGCCATCTGCATCACCTTTCGCTTCTGCATGCCGTGCGGGTTTGGATCATTCGCTTCGAGCTCCTCGTGTGCGGCGAATTCCTCGAAGGTCACCTGGTCGCTCGACGAGCGGCGTCTCTGCACCCGCTCGTAGCGAACCTTCTGGTCTGCGTCGACTGCAATGAGAACCCCGCCGTGCTTCTTCAGCGTCTCTGCTTCGGCAGTAGTACGGATTGACTCGATTGCGGCGCGCTCGGGTTTTTCTTCTCCAATCTTCCTGAGGTAGTACGTAATGAGAAAATCGTTCCCGTACTCGGCACGCATCTCGTTGGCGACGAGACGCATGTTCGCGCGCGTGGGCTCGATGCCGCGCTTTGCAATTTCGACGAGCCATATGGCACGTGCCGAGTAGTGCGTGAACCCCTTCGTGTCGACGAGGTAGTCGACGAGGGTGCCCTTGCCTGCGCCGTCAGTTCCTGTGATTCCGAGGAGAAGCATATTCTTCTATACTGCAAAATTACGTACGGCGCAGTCTGCGGGCACCCGTGACTTACAGTCACTGTTCAGGTTGTCGTTATTTTTATTTAAAAATAACTGGCAACCTCTTGCGACAGTCCCCCGGACTGTCTCACCTTTTCCAGCCCCATCAGTTCCAGTAATTCCAAGGAGGAGCATATTATTACGAGTGATTACTGAGTGTACGTGCGGGCGGGACTGGCGTCTTACAGACGCTGTTCAGGTTGTCGATATTTTCGAAAGAAAATATCTGGCAACCTCTTGCGACATGGGTCCCATCCCATGTCTCACCTTTTCCAGCCCCATCAGTTCCTGTGATGCCAAGGAGGAGCATAGTTCCTACGCAGACTTCTTTCCTTGCAATTTCTCAAGCTCGACCAAGAGCGGTGCCGCGAGGAAGAGCGATGAGTACGTACCGGCAATCATACCGACCATGAGGACGAGAGCGAGGTTGCGCGTCGTCTCCGGCCCGAAGACGAAGAGGATGACGAGCGCAATGACGACGACGAGCGATGTGTTGAGCGAGCGCGCGGTCGTCTCATCCATGCTCCGCCCGACGACATCCGCAAACGGCTCGTGCTTGTTTTTCTCCTGGTCGTTCCGCAGATTCTCGCGGATGCGGTCGAAGACGACGATGGTGTCGTTGATGGAAATGCCGAGGATGGTGAGGACGGCGACAATGAAGAGCGAGTCAACCTCTGCCCCGCGGGTGACACCGAGGACTGCGAAGAGTCCGGTCGGGATGAGGATGTCGTGGAGGAGTGTGAGCACAGCAACCGAACCATACTTCCATGACGCGACCGGCTCTGAAACATGCCGAAACACGAACGCGATGTAGAGAATGACCGAGAGCGCAACGCACGTGAGCGCCACCCACCCCTTCGCACGGAGCTCGTCGCCGATGGTCGAGCCGATGGAGGTGAAGCGTTCCTCAGTTACCGTCTTTCCGAATGAAATCGCCCCGATGAGTGTCCCCTTCTCTTCGCTTGAGAGTTCCCGGGAACGGATGAGAAAACCCCGCTCTCCCGTCGGCTGGACACGGATGTCGCCGAACCCGAGCTCTCCGACGACCCGTTCCGTCTCATAGATGTCGGGACGCTCTTCAGTATATGAAACCTCGAGGAGCGCGCCGCCTTTGAGGTCAACGCCCGCCTTGAGTCCGAGCGTCAATATAGCAATGAGGGACGCCACGACGAGAATGGCCGGGAGAATGAAGTAGAGGTGTCTGTACTTTACGATGTGCATACCTGATTACTTATGAATACCTGAACCCATGAGGAATCGTCCGATACCAACGTCGCCGCGCATGTTGATGGCGAGGAGGAAGGTGCGCGAGATGATGAGTGATGAGAGGAGCGACACGATGGTTCCGATGATGAGCGTGAACGCAAAGCCCTCGATGAAGACGTCGCCGAACCAGTACAGAATGACTCCGCCGATGACGTTCACCAGATTACCATCGCGAATTGACGACCACGCCTGACTGAATCCTTCTTCAATCGCTTCTCGGGCGCCCTTCCCGCGCCGAAGTTCTTCTTTGAGACGCTCGGAAATGAGAATGTTCGCGTCGACAGCGAGACCAATGGAGAGAACGAGGCCGGCGAGGCCCGCTGCGGTCAGGGTCACCGGAATGAGTTTGAAAATCGCAAGCATCATGAGGACGTACGTCGTAAGTGATACTGCGGCAATGAGTCCGGGGAGGCGGTACCAGAGCGTCATGAAGAGCGCAATGGCCGCAAGGCCGAGGACACCAGAGAACACCCCGGCGTCGATAGCGCGCTCACCCAAGGATGCGCCGACCGTCTGGGTGCTCACGAGGTGAATGGGCATCGGGAGTGCGCCGAAGTTGAGGTTGAGCGCGAGCGACCGCACCTCCTCCCTGGTAAAGTTGCCGGAGATGACCGCCCGCCCCCCGGAAATCGCCTCGTTGATGACCGGCG
This sequence comes from uncultured Candidatus Saccharibacteria bacterium, assembly GCA_964423385.1. GTDB lineage: Bacteria > Patescibacteriota > Minisyncoccia > Phycocordibacterales > UBA918 > Damh-18. Next base: position 16,537 of record CAYRER010000010.1, read on the forward strand.
AGGAGAGTACCTTGCCGTCGAGGAAGATGGCGAGCTGTTCACCGACGTTCTCGCGGGTAATCTGTTCGAAGAGCTCCGCACCTTCTTCGTTGAACGTGATGTTGAGGTAGGGACTGCTTGAAAATCCACCCCCCTGGGTGCTCTGGGGGAGCATCGGCTCCGCCTTCTTGAAGTACCGTCCGGTGAGACCGGTATCGACGAACGTGGCTTCCGTTGAACTTCCGGCCGGCGTACCGACGAGCTTAAACTCGAGGAGCGGTGTCTGCCCTATCTGCCGGATTGCCTCGTTGATGTCGGTGACACCGGGCAGCTCAACAATGAGGCGCTGTTTCTTTTCTCCTGCAACGGCACTCGATTCCTCCACCTGCACGACCGGTTCAGAGACGCCGAATGCATTCACGCGCCGCTCGATGACGCTCCGGAGCACCGCCATGAGTTCCGACACTTCAGCCGGATCGAGCGCGGAGACGTCCGCTTCGTAGACGAGGTGACTCCCGCCGGCAAGGTCGAGACCGAGCTTGAACGGGTACTTCGAGTCCGGATTCACTGTCGTCGCGTACACGAAGTAGCCGACAGAAACGGCAACAACGAGTACGATGAGGGCACGAAAAATCCGGATGACGCCGTCCGTCTTTTCTGTGTCCTTGGAGTTCTGCGGTACGCTCATAGAAAGTGCGGGACGCTGAAACTGATATGGGAAACACTATACCACAGGACGGTTTTTCTCGGCACAACTCACCACATTTTCGAGGAGTATGGCAATGGTAATGGGGCCGATCCCTCCGGGGACCGGGGTGAAGAGCCCCGCCTTCTCGGCGCACCGAGGGTCGGCATCCCCGCGGAGCTCTCCCCCCTGCTCCGAGGTGCCCGCGTCGAGAATGACGACGCCCTCCCGGACCATCTCCGGCGTGAGGAGGTTGGGGACGCCCGCACCGCAGACGATGATGTCGGCGGTCTTCGTGTACGCGGCGATATCCGCCGTGTCTTTCGTCACGACGGAGAGGTGGCTCCCCCGCTCCGAAAACCACCGGTACGCGGGGAAGCCGACGAGCCGGCCGTTCCCGATCACCGTGACATGTTTTTCAAACGGTGCGATGCTGTGCGTGGAAAGGATTTCGGCGATAGCTCCGGCAACCGGCGAGAGCACCTCCTGGTTCTCCGGGTTGAGGCCGTCGACATCGTGCGAAGGGGGAATGCTCCGGAGCACCGCATCGACGTCGACGCCGGGAGGAAGGGGGAGCTGGACGATGATGCCCGAGGAATACGCCACAGCACCTTCTATCGCGCGGATAAAGTCTTCTGTCGTGCTCTCGGCAGGTAATTCAATAAGTCGGGTTTCAATGCCAACCTCCCGCGCCTTCTTTTCCTTGAGCGCAAGGTATTTCTTTGTCTCAAAGTTCGGGCTGCACGTCACGATGGCGAGGACCGGCGAAAACCCGAGGACGCTCACCCGCTCCCTGAGTCGGGCGTATACACCTCCCGCAATACCTCTCCCATCGATGAGCATTTACGTGAGATTAAACTGAACCTTGAGTGCTTCAATACCCTTCTCTATTTCAATTGTCGGCTTCCAGCCGAGCGATTCCTGTATCCGGCGATTATCAGCTTTTGTGTGTTTCGGTTCGATGCGTGGAGGAACATACTCAATCGGACCGCCGATGAGCCGTGCAATTTCATTGATAGATACGTTGCGTCCTGCACCGACGTTGAACACCTCTCCATTCCCTACCGCACTGCTCTCTCCCGCGCGGACAATAGCATCCACGGTATCGTAGACGTGCGTGAAGTCCCGGGTCTGCTCGCCGTCACCAGTGATGGTCATCGGAACCCCCTCCTGCCGCTGTTTCAAAAATCTGCCAATGACGAGGGCGTATGCGCCATTCGGATCAAGGTGTGGTCCGTAGACATTAAAGAAACGGAGGGAGACTGTTTCAATGCCATGAAGGTCGTGCCAGAGCTTCATCATGAGCTCGCCGACATACTTGTGGAGACCATATGGACTCTTCGGCTGTGACGGAAGATCCTCCGAAAGCGGGAGCGTTTCCTGGTCTCCGTATGCAGAACTTGATGCTGCATACACGACACGCTTCACTCCGGCCTGACGAGCCGCCTCGAGAACCGAGAGCGTCCCGGTGAGGTTCACATGCTGTGCTTCAAACGGATGCTCAATGGAGAACTGCACCCGCGGGAGTGCAGCGAGGTGCACGACAACATCGACGCCTTTCATAGCTTCAGTGAGTGCTGGGGTTTCACAGATATCGAGTTTGCGAAAATGTACTTCCTTCGGAAGCCGTTCCGCCTTCCCGGCAGAAAGATCGTCGACGACAACGACCGTGTGTCCGTCTTTGATGAGACGTTCCGCAAGGTTTGTACCGATAAACCCTGCTCCGCCGGTGATGAGGTATGTTGACATAGGAATGTATTATACGCGTATACCAAGGTCTAACAACAGACACCCACACTAGGTTCCGCTTCGGAGAAGGAGCGTATTGATGGTCTTAAGCGCAATCTCGATGTCGAGGAAGAACGACCGGTGTTTCAGGTAGTAGAGGTCGAATGAGAGCTTGTCGATGGTCCGCGGAATGTCGACACCGCCCCGGGGTACATCGAAGTTGTTTATCTGTGCCCACCCCGAGAGTCCCGGCTTCGTGAGATGACGCAGGTTGTAGTACGGGATGTTCTCCGCATACACCGAAACGAGTGATGGTATTTCCGGCCGCGGACCGATGAATGAGATATCCCCCCTGAGCACATTCACGAGCTGTGGAAGTTCATCGAGACGCGTCTTTCTGAGGAATGCGCCTACCCGAGTCACCTCAAGTTTGCTCTGGAGTGCATCGCGCGCGCTGTCGGTCCCCGTCATGGTCCTGAACTTGAGGATATGAATCGGTCTGTTGTACTGACCAACACGTTCTGCCCGATAGAAAATCGGACCCTTCCCCTCAATCCTGATAGCGAGCGCGATAACGGGAAAAAGAACAAGTGCCGGCAGAAGGAGTACGAGTGCCCCGAGAATATCCACCACACGCTTCAGGAAATCATAGGCATAGTGGGGAGTGCCGGTCGCAACATGCTCGAGGAGCCATGTTTCCTCGACAAGCGACGGCGGGAGGCGGTGGTGTAGCTGTTCATAGATGGTCGGAAGATTAAAGAATCGAATGCTCGTATTCTCGAATGCGAGTGTGTAGAAATCTCTCACGAGACGCTTCGGGTACTCTTCGCGCATATCCGCAATGACCATGTCGACGGAGCCCTTTTCGGTAAATGAGAGGAGCGATTCTCTAAACTCATCAAAATCCGAGATGTCTTTCCGCCTAAGAAGGAATGGCTTAATGTTCTTGAAAAACGGGTTACCGGCAAAGACACGCGCGATGGCGAGCGCTTCGTCACTGTCACCGATGACTAGGGTGCGCATCGGCTTCCCGGTAGTGATGAGCGGATACACATAGAGTCGCCAGAGCACAACGAAGCCGGTCGAGAGAAGGAGGTAGATGGCAAGGTTTGTCTTTGGCTCTATGCCGAATGGGAAAAGAAAAAAGGTGAGCGCGGCGAGAAGGATGTTGAAAAACTGAACCCGAAGCACAAGCGCCGGGATACTTTTCCGGACGAGTGAGATGTGGCGGTCGTAGAGACCGGTAATAAGAAAAGTGAGCACCCACAACACAAAGAGGGTGGAGAATGCGGAAAGGTGAGTCAGCACAACATCCCTCTCTGGAATCTCCCGGTACCGAACGAGAAGTGTGAGCACGAGGGAGCCAGCAAACACAAGGAGGTCGCCAATAAGGAGGAGCATGGTGCTGCCCCGGACAAGCATATGCATGGAAGGTATAATACGGAATGGGGCCTTTTCTGCAAGGGTACCCGAATACTCTCTGTATCTAAAAATCTACCGAAATGGTTACATAGGAACGTGGCTCGAAAGAAAATTCTCTACCTTATCACCAAATCAAACTGGGGTGAGTCGTGCCGGGGGCACGATGCAAGACCTTGCCAGCTCTTTCTATCGGGGCAAATAGAAAGAGCGACAAGGTGTACTGTGCCGGTACGGCAGCGCCGCCCCATGACCAAATAGCTTCCTGTATGCATACTCCAATCAAAAAGAAGATTCTCTACCTCATTACGAAAAGCAACTGGGGCGGCGCCCAGCGGTACGTTTTCGATGTGGCAACCAACCTCCCGAAAGATCGGTTTGATGTTGTCGTCGCCTTTGGCGGACATGGGCGTCTCGAAGAGAAGCTCCACGAAGCGTCCATACGCACGAGGACAATCGACAGCTTTGAGCGTGACATAAACCTCATCAAAGAAGCGCGCGCAATGTTCGAACTTTGGAACATCATCCGCGAGGAACGTCCCGACATCATGCACGTGAACAGTTCGAAGGCCGGCGGGAGCGGTGCGTTCGTCGCACGTCTCCTCGGGGTTCCGCGGATTATCTTCACCGCCCACGGCTGGCCGTTCCTTGAACGCCGAAGTTTCATGTGGCGTGCCGTTGTCCTATTCTTTTCGTGGTTCACCGCAATCCTCGCACACGCCGTCATTGTCGTGTCAGACTATGACCTCTCTGTTGCCCGGCGCATGCCGTTCGTCGCACGCAAGGCAATACGTATTCACAACGGCATTGATCTCAATATGGCGCTGGGTTCCGGAGAGGTCATCAGGAACGCATTCCCTCCACAGACGAAAATAACCGGAACAATTGGTGAACTTACCCGAAACAAGAATCACATATCCTTAATTGAAGAAGCACAGAGGACTGAGAATATGTCCGTCGCAATCGTCGGTGAGGGAGAAGAGCGTAACCGGCTCGAGCAGATGATTCAGACTGCAGGCCTCAAACATCGGGTGAGACTGTTCGGATTCCTCCCCGCTTCGGAAGTACTGAAAGGATTCGACGAATTCGTCCTCCCCTCCCTTAAAGAAGGTCTGCCCTACGTACTCATAGAGGCGCGTGTAGCGGGGTTGCCGATTCGCGCAAATCGCGTGGGTGGCATCCCCGATATACTCGATGCGTCAGATATGTCTGATTTCTCTCTCGAAAAGATGCTCGAGAAGACGCTCGCGGTGTACCACCCCTAACCCTCCTCGACTAAATCCTCCGCAGTGTACTGGCGCTTCGTGTACCGGGCCATCGCGATGACGACACCGATGCCGATGAACTCGGTAAGAAGGTGCGACCCGCCGTACGAGAGGAACGGCACCGTCGTGCCGGTCACCGGCAAGAGACCGATGTTCATCCCGATATGGACGAAGAAGTGACTCACGATGAGAATGGCGACGCCGACCGCGAAGAGCTTTTCAAAATTTGTCGCGCCGTGAATCGCGTGGGAGAGGAGGCGCCAGATGACGACGCCGAAGAGTGCAAAGAGGAGCATGACGCCGATGAGCCCCCACTCCTCGGCGAACGCTGCGAAGATGAAGTCGGTCTCATACTCGGGGAGGAACTGGAGCTTCGACTGCGTGCCGTAGCCCACCCCCTTCCCCCACAGCTCTCCCGAACCGACGGCAATCGTTGACTGGTACGCGTTGTACCCGGCTCCCTGGATGTCGGAGAGCGGATCGAGGAACGTCGCAATGCGCTCCTTCTGGTAGTCGAGGAGAACGAACTGCCACATAGCACCGAAGGCGAGCGTGCCGAGGAGAAACACAACCGCGAGGTGCCTGAACTTGATGCCCGCGACGAGAATCATGCCGAACCAGATGGAGAAAAGGATGAGTGCGGAGCCGAAGTCCGGCTGGATGAAGACGAGCGTAAAGATGATGAGTGCGTACGCTCCCGAGACGAGGATGTGGCGGAAGTCGCCGATGAGCTCATGGCGCTTCGAAAAATATTTGGCGAGCACAGCGATGAGGACGAGCTTCGCCGGGTCTGACGGCTGGAGTGAAAAAAAGCCGAGGTCGAACCGACTCTGTGCACCCTTTACGGTCTCACCGACAATGAGCACGAGAACGAGGAGTACAATCGTAGTGAGGTAGAGGAAGAACGTCGTGTTCCCGATGCGGAGAAACCGATAGTCAGGAATGATGGCGAGGAAGAGCGCGATGAGCGCAGCAAAAATCCAGATGACCTGACGCTCGAAGTACGAATTGTCTCCGTCGAACGTGTACATGGTGACGAGTCCGAGGAGCGATAGGAAAAAAACCGTGGAAATAAGCCACCAATCGACACTTCCAAACAGCGTCCGCACGAGTCTCACCCGGCTATTATGTCGAAGAACGGGACGATTGTCCAAGTTGGTACACCAGCTTCACTTTGAGGCGCGGATGGTGTCGTTACGGACGTTTACCTGAAACTGGACCGCGGCTTTGCAATCACCTCGATGACAGTCGGTCCATCCTCGCAGATGCTCTTCTTGATTGCGGCATAGATATCGGAAAGCTCGCGTGTGGACGGCGCACGGTAGTACATGGCCGGGTCGGAGGCAATATTCCGGAGGAATGTCTCGTTGAGATTTGCGCCGAGACCGATGGTGAAGAGGAGCGTGCCGGCATCCTTGAGCGCCCGCGCCTCACTTTCGGCATACTGTTCGGGCTCCTCGTCGGGTGCAGTCGCGAGACCGTCGGTGAGGAGGATAGCGACCTTGCGCGCGTTCTCACTGTGGCGCGGCGAGGTGAACTCCTCCGCCATCCGCTTGAGTGCGTCACCGGTATTCGTTGCACCGGTTTCTTCCCGAGGGTCAATGGTGAGGCCGTCGATGACTTCCCCGACGCGTTCGTTCTCACGGGTGAGATTTTCCGTCGTCGAAGCGGCGGTCGCGTACGTCACGAGACCAATCTGGTCTTCCTCTCCGGTGAGCGAGCGCGCGAATGTCTCGGCCGCCGTGAGGACTGAGGTAATCGGTTCCGGCGGTTCACCGCCATCGTTATTCATGCTCCCCGAGAGGTCGATGGCGAGCATGACGTCGGTCGGGATCTCGCAGCTCTTCAGGTTCTTCGCAACGGGCTCCGGCCACGTAAAGGTAATGCGCTCGGTCGCTCGGCCCGGGAATCGGTCAATGAACGTGCGCGCCGCGGTGAGCGGCCGACGCTCCGAGTCAAAGATGGTCGCAATGATTTCAACGCCCTCCGCTTCTTCCGATGAGGTGTTCCGCACATCGGCGATGAGACGGGGCTTGTCGTCGGTACCGGCAAGCTCCCGGCGCTCGAGCGCAAAGCTGTCGCGGCCGGGTCCGCCCTGCTGCCAGTAGACGTCACTCCCGAAGGCAATCGCCGCTTCGGTCGGCACGCGGTCGCCGGTCATAACCCTCCCCTCGAAGATTGGGTACACGCCGTCTGCCGGCATGACCGTCGTGCCGGTGCGCTCGACGATGACGTCGCCGGTGCTGTCGAGAAGGCGGATTTTGTACGGGAGCTCGAGTGCTCCGATGTCTCGATTTGCATTCTCGACGTACGCGACGACGTTGTACTGGCCGGGAGAAACCTTGAACGCCTGCACCCACTCGGTGCGGAGCGGGACCATATCGGCACTGCAGATGCGCGCGCAGGCACCACCGCAGTCGACGCCGCGCTCGTCCCCGTTCATTGTGCGGTCGAAGCACGTCGGCGCAACGTATCCGAACTGGTAGTAGAGGCCGGCACCGATGAGCGAAAGGAGCACGAGAAAGACCGCTCCGTACTCAACACGACGCCAAAACGCCCATGGTCGTTCCATGGACGTATTGTACCAAACAAACGAAAGATGCTTCCCTGCTTTTCCTACCCCGCCGTGTACGCGAGAATCGCGTCGCGCATCGTCTCGAGTATCCGCGTGAACGTCGTGTCGTCGTGTTCGAGGAGCGTGAAGCGGAAGCCCTCCCACGTCGAGTTGAACCCCGAGGTGAGCGGGACGACGCAGATGCCGGTCGATGCGAGGAGGTAGTACACGAAGCGCTTGTCGAGCGTGATGCCCCCCGCGACGAGCTCTTCGAGCATCTTTAGAATCTCGGGATTTTTGACCGGCAGGGTCTGGGTCGGTGTGAGCACACCCTCTTCAAAGACGAGCGACATGTAGAAGGCGCCGTTCGGCTTATGGATGATGACACCGGGAATCTTTGAGAGGACGGCGACCGCCTCCTCGGCCCGCTTCGCATAGAGTGCGGTGCGCTCTTTGAGCATCGGGTAGTACCGCTCATCGCTCATAATCTGCGGGAGTACCTGCTGCGGTAGCGTCGTCGAGCACACCTCGAGCATCTTGGCATCGATGAGTGACTTGCAGTAGATATTGAAATCTTCATCCTTGTCGCGGTTGTAGAACTCCATCCAGCCGCATCGCCCGCCCGGCCACGGGAACTCTTTCGAGATGCCACGCATCGCGATACCGGGCACGTCGTCGATGACCGACGCGAGTTTTTTGTGCTCAACGCCGTACGCGAGGTTCGAGTAGATTTCATCGGAAATGATGAAGAGGTCGTACTTTTTCGCGATGGCAACAATCTGCCGTATGACGTCCTGCGAGTACACGTACCCCGTCGGGTTGTCGGGGTTCACGATGAGGATGCCTCCGATTTCGGGGTGGTCGTGAATCTTTTTCTCCATCTCCGCGAGGTCCGGCTTCCAGCCGTTTCGGGGGTCGAGTGAGTACGTGATGTGCGGACGATCAGAGTGTGCCGCTTCAGCGGAGGAGTGCGTCGGGTACGCAGGGTTTGGACCAATGACACGCACATTCGGGTGGAGGTTTCGGTACACCTTCGAGATGGCGTCGCCGAGCCCGTTGAAGAAGAGGATGTCGTCGGGAGAAATCTGTATGCCGCCCTCGAGGTTCCGCTCCTTCGCGATGTACGCGCGCGTCGCCTCGAGCCCCTTGGTCGGCGAGTAGGCGTACACGCTGTCCGCCTTCATCGCCTCCGCGACGTACTCCTTAATCCACGGCGCAACTGACTCGCCTTTTGCAACTGGGTCGCCAATGTTCTCCCAGACTATGGGGAGCCCAAGCTTCTCGAACCGCTTCGCAACCTCGACAATCTCGCGTATCTCGTACACGAGCGAGGACGCTCCGGGGTGAGTAATGGTGTTCCGCATGGAAGAGACTATACCGCAGTTTGTGAAAAATGCACTCACCAGACAACAAAAAAGCACTTAAAGTTGGTGAGAAGCGAATACAAGGTGAATTGTCGAAGACAAGAGAGGGTGCCCTGGGGTACTTGGAGCTTCGCAAGAGGTTGTCGAGATTTTCCGGAGGAAAATATCATACAAGGTGAATGCTGAAGGCAGAGAGGGTGCCCTGGGGCACAACCTGAACAGCTCCTGTAAGGAGGAGCTATTCTTTTACGCTCACTGCGACCTCAGTCGCACAAACAAGAAAAGACCAGCTCAATGCTGGTCTTTTCTTGTTTGAGTGCTCTGTGTTGGCGTTGAGCTACTCTCCCCCCGAGGGAGTACCATCGCCTCTGAAGATCTTAACTGCCGAGTTCGGAATGAGATCGGGTGTACCATCTTCGAAGAAACACCAACACACAACACTCAAATAATTCTCAATTGAATACGGTAAAAAGGTTGCCATCCCTAAGAATGGCGGGGTCGCCCCGAGTGGATTCGAACCACCGACCCACACGTCCCGAACGTGTTGCTCTACCAAACTGAGCTACGGGACGACAAAGAAGGCTGGGCTAGGAGGATTCGAACCTCCGACCGCTGCATGGCATGCAGATGCTCTACCAGCTGAGCTATAGCCCCTACTTAAAAGATCAAAACCTTTTTACCGTATTCAAGTAATCGCATATTCTCTGGTATCTTCACAAACCTGACTTCAAAAATTGTTAAGTGTACATCATTCACTTCTGTAGATGCGCACATATTCCTCTCGAACAATGAAATCAAAGCAGTTCAAGGCGTGTGAGAAAAATAATGGGAGCGGGATATGTAATCCAGCGACAATTATTTTTTGATACACAACGCAGAAATGCAAAGATTTCATTATTCGAGGGCCATGTACAACATTCCCTACAGGAATTACGTCCTATTAGTACACCTCGGCTAAGTGCATTACTGCACGTACACCTGGTGCCTATCAACCTGATCATCTCTCAGGGGACTTAATGATTCCTTATCTTGGAGTTGGCTTCCTGCTTAGATGCTTTCAGCAGTTATCCATGCCCGACATAGCTACTCTGCGGTGCCACTGGCGTGACAGCAGATAGACCAGAGGTCAGTTCATCCCGGTCCTCTCGTACTAGGGACAAGTCTCCTCAAGAATCGACGCCTGCAATAGATAGAGACCAACCTGTCTCACGCATTTCGTTTGCTCCGATTACTCGGAGGATCGGACTATATCTTCATCCTTTCGGATGGTTGACGTCTAGTCTCTACGGGGTCAGTGTACGTACTTTTCGCTTTTTCGAGTAATTAAGTTCCCGAAACTGCTCAATGAGTACTAGTAGCTCTCCAAAATCTTCTCTTGACGATACTGCCTGCTTCACTCTAAGAATCTTGAGCATGAGTCTTGCCTGCTCCTGTTTCAGAACAAGATGTGGCTTGAGCTCTTCAAGTAATTCTTGAATTTCAGCATGCTTTGTAATCGTGTATTCGAAGATACCATCTTTGCGTAACCGCAACTTTCCAAAGCGTATGCGCTTGCATAGTTCTGGAAATCTTGAATTGGTTCCCGATTGGAAGAATGCAATTGTCGGAGCAACCTGATAGCCATATTTGTATGAACTATTTGGCTTTGCTCGAACATAAATGCTTCCGTCTCCATCAAGGAAACCTGCGATATATGCTTTGAATGATTCTTTGGAATGCTTCAACATACATGACTTCCCTCGGTATTATCCTAACACACGTTGGATTAGGATTTCACCGATACAGTCAACTTCTCAACAGAATATTTCTGTTGCCGCCGTGATGATGCCTTTTTGAATAGGTGTTGGGCCCTATTCTCCTCGGGTTTAGATTGGTTCAGACTCCAACATTGTTAGAATCTGAACGGTCTAAACCCAGCTCACGTATCTTTTTAATTGGCGAACAGCCAAACCCTTGGAACCTGCTCCAGCTCCAGGATAAGATGAGCCGACATCGAGGTGCCGAACCGTGCCGTCGCTATGGACGCTTGGGCACGACTAGCCTGTTATCCCCAGGGTAACTTTTGTCAGATAATCTCCGGCCGCGTCTAAAGCGTACCGTCGGTTCACTATGCTCTGCTTTCGCATCTGTTCGGTACTGACACCTTACAGTCAAGCTGGCTTTTGCCATTACACTATCGGTACGGTTTCCATTCGCACCTAGCCAACCTTGAGACCCCTCCGTTACTCTTTAGGAGGGTAGCGCCCCACTAAAACTGCCTACCACGCACTGTCACAGAGAGATTTGACCTCTCTGGTTAGAAACTGCCCAATTGAAGAATGGTATTTCACTGACGACTCCACGGAACCCGAAAGCCCGCTTCAAAGTCTCCCATCTATGCTACGCATCAATCAAACAGCCTCAATACGAAGCTACAGTAAAGCTCCTGGGGTCTTTTCGTCTAATTGCAGGTAGGGGGCATCTTCACCCCCATTGTATTTTCACCGAGCAGGTCCTTGAGACAGTTTCCCAGTCGTTACGCCATTCGTGCACGTCGGAACTTACCCGACAAGGAACTGCGCTCTTCTGTTCCTTTTTTCTTTTGCAAGAAGGACTCTATCTTCATCCGAAAGCATTCGGATGTGCAACATTTGGTCTCTTGATGGTTGCATCTGGACAATGCACACATTACTGCGTGCAAAGGTAGCTGTGCGTTTTTACTGTTTCCACTCCTATAATCGTTCCAGTCCTACCGCGCGTGTGCAAAGCACGCGCGCGGTACCTTAGAACGATTATAGTTATCGCTGACATTGACCGGGGCTTACATAGCCCAGCAGTACAGATAAATCCATACCACCTTCCATGTTTGACCTTCCGGCATTGGTCAGGCGTCACCCTCTATACATTGATTTACATCTTCGCAGAGAGCTGTGTTTTTGTTAAACAGTCGCCAGGAAATCTTTCGCTGCGGCCCCAAGCGTCTTGCGACGCCAGGGCAGGCCTTATCCCGAAGTTACGGCCGCTTTTTTGCCGAGTTCCTTAAGGACCCCTCACTCGTTCGCCTTGGTCTTCTCGACCCTACCACCTGTGTCGGTTTGCGGTACGGAACCATACTACTTAACCTTAGAAGTTTTTCTCGAAAGCGTGCTCCCCTCATTTCCTCGGCCGTAGCCTCAGATTCAGACCCTGCTCGGGGTAATGTCTGGCGGATTTGCCTACCAGACGCCCTCGCAGCTCCAGCACCAATCCAATAAGGTGCTTCGGGTACAACGCTTCGTCCCTCCTTCGAATAGTACAGTGTGCAGGAATATTAACCTGCTGCCCATCGCCTCCCCCTGTCGGGATCGGCTTAGGACCGACTAACCCTTCGCTGATCAGCATAGCGAAGGAAACCTCGGTATTTCGGCGGACGGGGTTCTCACCCGTCTTGCGGTTACTTGTGCCGGCATTCTCACTTCTGTACGCTCCACCGCGGTTTACACCTTGGCTTCATCGCAGAACAGAACGCTCTCCTACCACTCTCTATGTCCGAAGACATAGCGAATCCGCAGTTTCGGTAATATGCTTAAGCCCCGATCATCTTCGGCGCAAGGACTCTCGATCAGTGAGCTGTTACGCTTTCTTTAAATGATGGCTGCTTCTAAGCCAACATCCTGACTGTTAGTGAATCCTCACCTCCTCAAGACGCACTGAGCATACATTTAGGGACCTTAACTTGCGATCTGGGCTGTTTCCCTTTTGACCAACGGAGCTTCTCCCCCGTAGTCTAACTGCCGTGCTTAACTTACTGGTATTCGAAGTTTGATAGGTCTAACGGGATTGCTCCCTATTTAGACCTTCCAGAGCTCTACCCCCAGAAGGAACACACGACGCCAACCCTAAAGCTGTTTCGGAGAGAACCAGCTATTACGGAATTCGATTAGCTTTTCACTCCCTACCACATGTCATCCGAGGATTTTGAACGGTCCACCGGTTCGGGCCTCCACGGGGTTTTACCCCCGCTTCACCCTGCACATGGCAAGCTCATCCCGCTTCGGGTCGTATCCGTACCCTGTTAGTCGCGCTATTCACGCTCGCTTTCACTGTGCCTCCGTGGGATTGCCACTTAGACAAAGGATACAGATACACTCGCCGGCTCATTCTTCAATAGGCACGCCATCGCCCCGCAGGGCTTTGACTCCTTGTAGATGTACGGTTTCAGATCTATTTCACTCCCCTCTCCGGGGTTCTTTTCACCTTTCCCTCACGGTACTTGTTCACTATCGGTCTTCAAAGATATTTAGCCTTAGGAGTTAGTGCTCCCAGATTCATCCGAGCTATTCATGTCTCGAACTACTCAGGAACAGAAGCAAAAGAGTTGATGTAATTTCACGTACAGGACTATTACCTCCTCGGGTCGCGCTTTCCAACGCGTTCTGCTATTACACCAATTGGTAACTCTTCTCAACTAAATGACGCTCCTGCCCTACAACCCCA
>CAYRER010000010.1:30085-32653 GCA_964423385.1 uncultured Candidatus Saccharibacteria bacterium
TTACACCAATTGGTAACTCTTCTCAACTAAATGACGCTCCTGCCCTACAACCCCACCCATGTAAACACGTGTGGTTTGGGCTCTACCCTTTTCGCTCGCCGCTACTTAGGGAATCGCAAGAATCTTCTTCCTGACCGTAATGGCCAACCTTGCGGTTGATCCGACCAGAAAGAAAATTCCCTGTGTTGCTTTCTTTTCCTCCAGCTACTGTGATGTTTCACTTCACTGGGTGCGCTCTCTCTTACAAGAGTACGAGCCGTAAGCTCGTGAGTTTCCTCATTCGGACATCGCGGGATATAACGATTGTTTGGCATCTCCCCCGCGCTTATCGCAGCCATACCACGTCCTTCATCGCTCTTTGAAGCCAAGGCATCCACCGTACACCCTTAACATTCCTGTAAGGAATGCTGTACACCGCTGTACAATTTTTTACATATCGCGAACTTCAAAGAGATCCCAACGGGTGTTGGGTCGTGAGTGGAAACGGTCTGCTCCCACCGCTGGGGTTACGCTTAAACTTCGGACACGAGTGGTTAGGAGCTCGGCGGCTCCTCTTCCTTTTCCGAAAGCATCGGCCCTTTTGTACGAGAGTAATTGAAAGGCGGACTTCAAATCACTCCCACTCACGATCTTTGGAGAACCTCATCTCTTTGAAGTTCACGATATGTTGAGTGTCGCTCACCAGAGATACAAGCTCCGGTGAGACTTGGTTTGTGTTGTGTAGAGCGGACGAAAAGACCCGTGCGATATGCACCTGTCTTCTACGCTCTACACGCTTACCTGCGTCCGCAATCTCTTTCGAAATCGCGAACACACCTATGTGCGTCGAACACATAGGATTTTTGAAACGAGATCTTATCAATCTCGTTTCGAGAATATGCGATTGTATGGGCATTCCCATACAACTCCCGTTCATTCGGTCATGCAAAAACTGTTCGCTCTTGCGCGACGCTCATTCACGGGAATTGTCAACGATCGCATGTTTCCCTGGGAACCTCTCCGAAATCCATCCCTGGATTTTTTGACTAAAAAAACCGCTCTCTGGCGGCGCACACCTCGCTAGGCGATTGCGCTCCGCTAGGTGGTTTCTGTAGTGATTCCCATAAACACGTAGGCGCCATTATACGCGAAACCGTTTAGGAGTCAACACCCCTCCTTGGGACTGCCCCAAAACCCCGAAACCCCCGCAAATCGGGAGGATTTGGCGCATTCTTATGAACCCCTCCCTAACGTACTGGAGCGGTGCAGATGCGAGACCCTCGGTTAACAAATCTACAAGGAGGACGTTCAGGAAGGTGTCAGATACGAGGCCTCAAGGAGTGAGGCCAGGAGACGTATTCATATACGATGACTGGACGAGTGACGCCGAGAACGAAGTAGATGGCACCTTCCTGAACGTCCTACGGTTTGTGGAGCTCGTTGCGTACGTCTACGCGGTCAATCAAAATCTGGTGCGGGTAGTCGAAGACGTCGCGGGTGAGCTTGTCGTACATGCCGACGCGGTAGATGAGGTCGTCAGTCGTGAACACTGCGTACCGGATTTCGATGCCGATTTCTGCCTCGATGGCGCGCACAGCAACCTCAATCTTCGCTTCGTTCGGCTTCTTCATTGCGACGAGGAAGTCGAGTCGCCGGTCGAACTCGCGCATGAAGACGCCCGTCATCGCGACGAAGTCGAGTGGTCCCGCCTTCCGGAGGTGCTTGAGAAGCGTCGCGCCGGTGATGGGCGCCGTCTCAAAGAGGAACGTCTGGAGCGAGGTGAGCTGCGGGAACTTGTCATTGAGTACGTACCCCTGCGTTCGCACCTTCGCGTCTTTGCGCGGATGCTTCACGTAAATCATCTTCCGCTTGATGACCTCTGCGCGCTCGAGCGCGTTGATTTCGGTGCGCGCCGTGCGCCTAACGAGCTTCGCTCTCCGGGAAATGTCGTCGAACGTGAACTCCTGCTTCGGGTTGAAGAGGAAGAAACGGAGGAGCTTCACGCGCGCCTGATTGCCGAAGAGGATAGCGAGAGGGTCGTTCATATGTTGGGGCTGATTATAGCACGCGGACTTTTTCCACATCCCTAGACAGGAAAAACGGCGAGTGTCGTAGAGCGGTGACTTGAAATAATTGAGATTCGTTGTATTATGCGGGCTGTTGTTCTAACCGCATTTTCTAGAGGAAAGGAGCCAGCGATGGCGAAGAAAGGAAAGGCGACTCCCCCGCTCCGTCTCGGCGCCCGCGCCGCGACGTACCGGCCGGGGTTCAAGGCGAACTCCAAGGCTCACGAGAGCTGGAAGTGGGAGTTCTACATCCTTCCGAACCCGGAAGCGAACGAAGCTCTCGCAGGGTACCTCGCGATGCGCAACATCGTCGAGGAACACATGCGGTGCATGATGCTCCCCGGCTACGCCGAGAAGCAGTTCGTGTATGCGGTATCGAAAGACGTGATGGACAAGGTGAGCGCGAACCGGGACCTCCGGAACACGTACAAGGCCTTCGTCCGGTATGAGAAGGACGGCAAGGTCCACCGCTACCGCACCGAAGAGCAGATTGCCGCTGCAAAAAACCGGAAGGCGAAGAAGG
>CAYRER010000011.1:0-27869 GCA_964423385.1 uncultured Candidatus Saccharibacteria bacterium
TTCGCGCGCACCGACACAATACCTTGAAGCTTCCCAAGCTCATCCTCAATGAGAATGGTGCACGCGGTGCAGTGCATACCGGTGACGTGGAATGTGTGCTGGTGTGCTGTCATGATTACAGTTTCTTTGTCTTAATGCGGAGCGAATTCCCGACGACGGAGACGCTCGAGAACGCCATCGCGAGCCCTGCGAAGATGGGGTTGAGGAGCCACCCGAAGATGGGGTAGAACGCTCCCGCCGCGAGTGGAATACCTACGATATTGTACACGAACGCCCAGAAAAGATTCTGCTTGATTCCCCGCATTGTCATGCGGGAGAGCTTCACCGCCTTCACGAGCTTCGAGATGTCGCCGTGGAGAAGCGTAATGCCTGCCGACTCAATGGCGACGTCGGTGCCGGTTCCCATCGCGATGCCGACGTCCGCCGCCGCGAGCGCAGGAGCATCGTTCACTCCGTCACCCGCCATAGCAACAACCTTCCCCGCTGCCTGGAGCTCTGCAACCTTCTTCTGCTTGTCTTCGGGGAGCACGTGTGCAACAACCTCGTCGATGCCGATGAGTCCGGCGATGTGGTTCGCCGTCTTTGCATCGTCGCCGGTGAGCATGACGACTGTGATGCCGAGCGCGTGGAGATCTCTGACTGCCTGCTCCGACTCCGGTTTCACCGCATCGGCGACCATTGCAAACCCGAGGATGCGCTCCCGGGTGCCGAGGAGGACGGGCGTCTTCCCCTCCTCCGTATGCTTCGCAATCGCCTCTCCATCAAACGAGAGTCCGAACTCGGTGAAGAGCGCTGCATTCCCCGCATAGTATTCAGTTCCGCGGACGGTGCCGCGCACCCCCCTGCCTCGGATGCTCTCGAAGTGGGAAGCGGCGTCTCCGGAAATGCCCCTGCCCTTTGCGTATTCACTAATTGCGTGCGCAATCGGGTGTTCCGACTTCTCCTCGAGCGACGCGAGTACGCTGACGAATTCTTCCGCCGAAACGCCCGGTACGGGTTCGACGTGGACGAGCGTCGGCTTTCCGACCGTAAGTGTCCCTGTCTTGTCGAGAACAACGGTGTCGACCGTGTGGAGCATTTCGAGTGTCGCCGCATCCTTGATGAGGATGCCGTTCTCGGCACCCTTACCGACGCCGACAATGACTGCGGTCGGCGTCGCGAGCCCGAGAGCGCACGGACACGCAATGACGAGAATGCTCACAAACGAGAGGAGGCCGAGCGAGAATGCTTCGGAGAACCCGAGGTACGCGCTCCCGACCGTGAGCCATAGGATGAACGTGAGGACGGCAATGCCGAGGACGACGGGTACGAAGACGCTCGAGATTTTGTCTGCCATGGCTTCAATCGGCGCCTTGCTCCCCTGTGCTTCCTCAACCATCTTCACAATCTGGGCGAGCATCGTTTCAGACCCCACTTTCGTCGCCCGCATGGTGAAGAAGCCCGATGTGTTTATTGTCCCGCCGACGACCGTATCGCCCGCTTCCTTTTTCTCCGGCATCGGTTCACCGGTCACCATTGACTCGTCGATGAACGACGAGCCCTCGGTGATGACGCCGTCAACCGGCACCTTCCCGCCCGGCTTCACAACGAGGATGTCGTCGTGGACGACCTCTGCAATCGGCACTTCAATTTCCTTTCCGTCGCGGAGCACAAGCGCCGTCTTCGCCTGGAGGTTGAGGAGCTTCTCAATCGCCGCGCCGGTTTTTCTCTTCGACTGTGCTTCGAGGTACTTACCGAGCGTGATGAACCCGACGACGACGATGGTCACGTCAAAGTACGTGTACTCCGGAAGACGGAGAAGCTCCCGTACCGCTGGAATGAGCGTGATGATGACGCTGTAGAGGTACGCGACTGACGTGCCGATGCCGACGAGTGTGTCCATATTCGCAACGCCGTGCCGGAAGAACCGGACGACACCCTCGAGGTACGGCTTCCCGACCCAGAAGAGCGCGATGGTCGCGAGCACCATGGAAATGGTGTTCACCGACGCCATCGGAATCGGAAGGTTGGGAACACCCGCGGTTGTCTGCGCCATGATGTCCCACATCATTATGAGAAAGACGATGAGTGTGACGGGCAGTATGAAATCGGTCTTTGCCTTGAGCGCTTTGTGCTCGTCTTCCCTGAGCATGGCGGAATGGTCGTGGTGCGTTGCCTGCTCCCCCGACTCGTCGGTGAGCGAGTAGCCAAGTTCGCCAACCGCCGCGGTGAGCGTCTCGACAGACACCTCGCCAGATGTCTCCACCTTTGCCTTTTCGTTCCCGTAGTTCACCGTTGCCGCCGTGACGCCGGGGAGCGCGCTGAGCTTCTTGCCGATGATGGTTGCACAGCTCGCGCAGTGCATGCCGTGGACTCTGTAGATGCGAGTAGTCATAAGAGGGTCAGATTAGATGTTGTACCAAGACCTGCGGAGTTCGGTGAGGGCCTCAACACCGCCGGAGAGAAATGCCTCGACCGCGTCGGCGTTGTCGAGAATCTCCGCCCTGCTCGACTTCATGCGGGCGTCCTGTGCCATGTCGATGCCTGCCCGATGGTGCGCAATCATTGCATTGAGGAACCGAAGGTCAAACGTCTCACCGCGAGGACCGAGGTTTGCAACAACCGGATCCTGTACGGGCTTAATATCACCGTACCAGTCCCTCTTCCAGCCGTAGAGCTCATCGATGAGCTGGGGTTCATTCGCGAGAATGTCCGCCGCGAGCGCCTGCATCTCGGGGCGATTGCTCTCCTGCTGGAGCTGCTCCGCGAGGAGCATTGCACCCCGGTGGTGCGCAATCATTGCGTTTATGTAGCGGAGGTCGAGGAGGCGGTCAGCTCTCCCGAGGTCCATGCTCTCGTTTTCGTACATTGACGTCCGGTACTCCGGTGTGAAGCTGTACCCGACAGCAATGCCGACAATGAGCGCGACGACGACAAACCCACCCGTTCGATATACGGAAATATTCATATTACTTTCTCTTTAAGCGGTACACCTTGATAATCTCTTCGGTCGCCTGCTTCGCCTTCCCCTCCTTAATCTGGTTCACGAGGCAGTGCCCGAGGTGGTGTTCGAGGAGCTTGTCCTCGACATTCGAGATGCCCTGCTTCACCGCAGAGGCCTGCGTAATGACGTCGATGCAGTACACCCCCTTCTCTACCATCTCCTGGAGCCCCCGCACCTGGCCTTCGATGATCTTGAGCCGGCGGATGAGCTTTTCTGTTTCGTGTTTCATGCTCCCATCCTATACCCCCCAGGGGGTATAGTCAAGTGCACCTGTGGATACGAAACCGCCCGGGGAAGCAGAGCTTCCCCGGGCGGTTTATCATAGGTGTGTCAGTGACTTCCTCCCTCGTGGTGCTTCGGCGCCGCCATGTGGGGAATGCGGAGGACGAGAATGGCGACCAGGGTCGAGAAGATAGCGACAACGTAGTACTCGAAGCCGATGGCCATGCCGATTGCTGCGGCAAACCACAAGCTCGCGGCGGTCGTGAGGTTGTGTACCGTCGTTCCCTCCTTGAGGATGAGGCCGGCACCGAGGAAGCCGATACCGGTGACAATCTGCGCCGCAATGCGGGATGCGTGCTCCGGCTCCACCTGTGCCGAAATGAACGTAAAGAGCATTGAACCCATAATGACGAGGGAGTGGGTGCTGATGCCTGCATCCTTCCCCTTCGCCTCACGCTCGAGACCGATGAGGAAACCGGAGAGGAGCGCGAGCGCGATATTGAGTATGAACGTGAGCTCGTGCTCAGCGAACATTGTTTCTATCATACGGAAATTGTACGGCATGCATCCGGCTTATCACAGCGCACCCCGTGCATAAGAAATTGACAAAATGTGATTTGCATATTATCCTTTGACCACCTTTAGATTCTCGTGTAGGGCTTCGAGGTACGAGCACCCCAGGAACACTTTCCCGGATTCGGTTTACTACCTGCACAGCTACTACGAACCATATAATGCACAATTCACACCGACACAGTCGGACATCATCTTCTTCGCGTGCGCACGGCGCGGGAGGAGAAAGGCGCCGTTTCCATTCGCACGGCACACCGAAGCGACATGGAGGACAACACGGCGGTCCACACCGCCAACCGCACGCATCCCACAATCGTCCGCACACCCGCGGGGGCCGGAGCGGCGGACGAGGCGGCCGTGTCCAGAAGACGTTTGACGTCTCGCGCTACATAAACACGAACCCGGTCATTGAAACGGAACCAGAGGTTTTTACACCGAAGCACACCTTCACCGAATTCAATCTCGACAACCGGGTTGTCGGCGCCGTACTCGACTCGGGTCTCACAGTACCGACGCCGATTCAGGATGAAATCATTCCGCACATACTTGAAGGACGTGACGTCATCGGCCTCGCGAACACGGGAACCGGCAAGACCGCCGCATTCCTCCTCCCCCTCATCCACAAGACGCTCAGGGAGTACGGGAGGCAGACCCTCATCCTCACGCCGACCCGCG
Source organism: uncultured Candidatus Saccharibacteria bacterium (assembly GCA_964423385.1). Lineage (GTDB taxonomy): Bacteria > Patescibacteriota > Minisyncoccia > Phycocordibacterales > UBA918 > Damh-18. Next base: position 4,454 of record CAYRER010000011.1, read on the forward strand.
AGCTTGCCATTCAGATTGAGGGAGAGCTCCGGAAGTTCTCTGTGGGTATGCGCCTCTACTCGACGACATGCGTCGGCGGAACGAACATCCGCCCGCAGATTCAGGGACTCCGCCGGAAGAATCACTTCATCATCGGCACACCGGGCCGCGTCATCGACCTCATCGACCGCGGCGCGTTCCGGACCGACCACGTGAGCACGGTCGTCCTCGACGAAGCCGACCGCATGCTCGACATGGGGTTCATCGGCGACATGCGCACCATCCTCAAGGGAGTCCCCGCGGGGCATGAGACGCTTTTCTTTTCCGCAACGATGTCCGATGACATCAAGAAGCTCGTTCATGAGTTTCTCCGGGACCCGGTGACGGTATCCGTGAAGAAACAGGACATCGCCTCGAGCGTCCGGCAGGATGTCGTACGGTACCAGCACGTTCACAAGTTTGAGACGCTCACAAAGCTTCTCGAAGACCCCGCAATGAAGCGCGTCCTCGTCTTCGGCGCGATGAAGCACAGCGTCGAAAAGCTCGCGAAGCAGCTCGTCCTTCACGGCATCAAGGCCGAATCAATTCACGGCAACAAGTCGCACCCCCAGCGTCAGCGCGCGCTCAAGAACTTCAAGGCAGGACAGGCGCAAGTTCTGGTTGCCACCGACGTCGCCGCACGCGGCATTCACGTCGACAATGTGACGCACGTCATCAACTACGACCTCCCCGGAACGTACGAGGACTACATCCACCGCATCGGCCGGACCGGCCGTGGTGCGGAACGCGGTCAAGCTCTGACCTTCGTCGAAACGCACTAGCACACAAATCCCCGCCTCTCGGCGGGGATTTGTGTGTCTTCCGTGTCTTTTTTAGTATCTTCCCTCGTGCCCTTTCTAGTGTCTTCCCTCGTGTAGAAAGTCTCGGATGATTCAGTCACTTATACTATATCGTACATATGTACGATATAGTATAAGTGACACTGTACGACCGGACTGCGTCCGCTCCTTATTAATACGATTAATCGTATTAATAAGGATTCTCTTTCATTTCTCTACCTGAGGTAGCGCCACACCTTCTGGTCTTCTTCGCCGTCAATCTTAAAGAGCGCGACACCCCGGAGGTCGTACTTCTCCGCGAGATCAATCTTCTCCTTCATTGCTTCTGCATCCGAGTACCACGCAATATTGAACGTTACCTCCTTCCCCGTCTTGTTGGCGTACGCGAGCGCCTTCTTCGCCACCTCATCGCCCGGCGCGTTCTTCGCCACCTTGAGTGCCTTCTTCACATCCGTTCCCGCACGCTTCGGAACGTACGTGAAGCTCATCTCGCCGGCCTTGTTCCGTGTGGGCTTCACCTTGTATTCCTTCGCGAGGTCGAGGATGTCCGGTACGTTGAGCGCGCCGATTTTCTTGTAGTCGCGGAACCAGTCGGGCTCCACGGTCACCGCCCAGTGGTGACCGTACGTCGGGATGCCGAGGATGATTTTCTCCTTCGGGATGTCCTTGAGGGCAAGCTGGATTACTTTCTCAACCCAGTCCGCATCGGCGACCGGGATGTACGGAAGGCCGTTCTTCTCACGGTTGAGCATGAGGTCTGCGCGCTGCTGGTCGTACGCCATAATCTCGACGCGGTCGCAGTGCTTCGCGATTTCCGTGTAGTCGTTCGCGTACCTGATAACCGCCGGAACCTGACCCTCGCGATAGAGAGAGGTGGGCGGTGTGCGCGCCTCGATGGTACAGGTGAGAATCTTCCTGCCAAGCTCCGCCTTGAGTTCTTTGAGGAACGCCGAGAAGTAGTCGATTGTTTCAGATTTCTTCGATTCGTAGTCGATGCCGACGCCGGCGAAATCACCGTCCTCAACCATCTCGGCAATCTCCTCGACGTGCGCCTTCCGCGAAATGGGATTGCTGAGGACCGTGTGAATGCTCGCCCCGTCGCTCCACATAACCGTCGGAATGATCTCGACGTTCTTCTTCTCCGCTTCACGGATGAAGCGCGTCCAGTCGCGCTCGTCGAGTCCCGCCTGGTCGCGGAGCTCGCCCTTCGTCGTCACGGTGAATGCAAACGGGTACACCGCGTCAATCTCTCGGAGGTGCTTCTTCGCGTCCTTGATGCCTTCTCCATCGCGCCAGTACGGAATCCAGCCGGACACTTCCAAATCGCCCGCAAACGCGAGCCCGGGGAAGAACGACAGCGAAACTGCGAACACGAGAATGGTGTTTCGTACAAGATGCATACGGATATATTCTACCCTATCGATGACGCGCTTTAAAAGAAACCCTTACGTGGTATAACAATCTCCAATGGAACACCCTCGGTACTTCACGGTGGAGAAAGCCGTCGGCGAAACGCCCCTCGTCGCCCTCGAGCGTGCGCGGAAAGAACGCGGCATTCCGAAGGACATACCGCTCGCATACGCCGGCCGGCTCGACCCAATGGCGTCGGGGAAGCTCCTCATCCTCGCCGGTGACGAGTGTAAGGTACAGGAGAGATACCACTCGCTCGATAAAGAGTATATGGTGGAGGTGCTCTTCGGCATCTGTTCTGACACCGGCGATGTGCTCGGTCTCGTCGAGGCGTGTTCGGGCAAAGCAGTAGACGAAGCGTCTCTCCGGAGCACCCTCCGGAAGCTCACAGGAAGCATCACGCTCCCCTACCCGCACTTCTCCTCAAAAACGGTCAAGGGAAAACCGCTCCACATGTGGACCCTCGAGGGTCGGCTCGGTGAAATTGAAGTTCCCGAGAAGACTTCAACAATCTACACGCTCTCGTTTCGCGGACTCCGGACAATCGGAAGAGATGAGCTCCTCGGGAACGTCCGCAGGAAGCTGGAAACCATCCCTCCCGTCACCGATCCAAAGAAGGCACTCGGCGAGGATTTCCGCCGCGAGAAGGTGCGGACAACCTGGAATACAGTCGAGCAAGTCGGGCCGGCCGAGTACGCCGTACTCTCTTTCACCTGCATCGCTTCCTCAGGGACGTACATGCGCTCCCTCGCGGAGCGGATTGCCGGGGAGCTCGGGACCTGCGGCGTCGCCCTCTCAATCCACCGCACCAGAATCGGCCGATACCAGCACCTCATCAAAAACCTTGGATTTTGGCAGAAGATTTTCTAAGAGCGTGCCGTTTTCGAGTGCTCTTCGCCACCTACCCACACGATTAATCGTATGAATGGGTGGCTGGTCCCTATCGCGATTAATCGCGATGTCCTCGTGCTGAACACATAAACAAATACTCGTCATATATCGCAGTTAACTGCGATATATGACGAAATACGTACCAGCACATAGCATCTTCCACAATTCTTGGAGAGCATCTCACCCTTCCCGCTTACGGGACGTCTTGGGTTGACCAAAACGGCTCAATCTGGTACTATCCCGGGACTATGTCACAGGATAAACTCATCAAACTTGTCTCCGTTGGCGACTCTAAGGGTGTCGGAAAGGGTCATACCTACTACACACGAAAAAACAAGCGAAAGCACGCGGACAAAAAGTTTGAATTCAAGAAGTTCAACCCGGTTGCGAAGAAGCACACCGTGTATAAAGAGAAGAAGTAAGCAGGAAAACGAGGTTAGTACCTCGTTTTCCTCTACTTCTTCTCGTCGGAGCGATGTTTTGTCGACCACAAGGAGACAAAACCGCGAGACCGGGGAGGAAGTTCTTAATATTTTGTGAGCGAAGCGATGACAAAATATTTAGAAACTTGACCCAAGAAGTAAGCGGGAAAAGAAAACGCCGGGCATTCGCCCGGCGTTTTCTTTTAACACCCTGTTCCCCGCTCCCCATCCTTCTATTTCAAAATTCTGTACTTCTTCACGTACTCGTCGACGGTCACGATAAACTCGGCGTGACTCCAAACGAGGGGCGACGTCGAGAGGTGCGCGCCAGTGTCGGGGTGAATCTGCTCGGGAAGAATCCCACTCTCGGATGCACGGTCGTAGACCCACTCGAGGATGTCGTACGCCTGCTTGAGTTCTCCCCGCGTGTGTGCCTTCCTGATGTGGTACTGCGCCATCCAGAGGGTCGTGATGCACCATGCATTCGGCGGGGCGCCGTGTCCGGTGCGATAGTAGTTATCGCCCTCAAAGCGCATGTAACCCCCGAAAGCACCGGGCACCTTGAGCTTCTCTTCAACCTTCTTCGCCATGCTCCGTACGCGCTGGTCGGAGCTGTCGAGAACACCGAAGAAGAGGATGCCGTGGAGACTCGAGAGGTCAATGGTCTTGTCGTACACGAGACTGTCGCCCTCGTGCCGGGCGAGTTTCACGAATGCACCGAGCTCGAGGTCGTAGAGGTACGTGAGGATTGCCTGCTTTATGCTCTCGGCGCGCGTCCGGTACTTCTCCGCGTTCTCGCGCTTCCCGAGGAGCGCCGAAATCTTCGCGGCGGCGTGGAGCGCACCGTACACCGATGCGGACGTGTACGTTGAGGTTCCGAACTTCTCCTCCCAGAGGTCGTACGAGCCGGCCGGGAGGCCGGTATCGTGCTCGATGTACCCGCACATAAAATCAGCGGCGGGCTCGATGAACGGGTTGTACAAGGATTCGATGAACTCGAGATCTTTCGCCTCCTCGTAGTGGCGTGCGAGCATAAAAATGGGTGCTGCGGTCTCATCCTCCTGAATGGGGAGCTCCGGGATGCCGTTTCGGACCCACGGGTGCCAGGAGCTCCCGAGAGCACCGTTCACTACGTACTTGTGCATGAGGTAGCCGTCTTTCTCGAGGAGCTTCGAGAGAAAGGAGAAGAAACGTTCAGAGACATCGGTGTACCCCGCCCGATCGAGCGCGTTCGCGGAGACGGCGGCATCGCGGGGCCACACGTAGCTGTACGTGTCCCTTCCCTGGTTCAAGAGCTCGGTGTCGGATGAGGCAACGATGCCTCCACGGTTGTCGGCGTGCGCGCGGATGATAACGGCCGAGCGGTGGTAGAGGTACCGGAGCCGGTCGTCAATCGGTCCCAAGTCCCGTTCTTCCTTTCCGACCCACGCGCGCCAGTAGTTCTGCGCGGATGCGATGAGACGCTTCGGCGTCTCCTCTCCGATGAGGTTGTGGAGGAGGTGCACGTCGTGGATGGAACGGCCCGCTGCAACCCAGTAGTGGATGACCGCTTCCTTCCCTCCCGCGAGAGTTGCCGAAAAGCCGATGACCGAGTCTGCGGAGCCGTGCTCAATCGGATTCTTCGAGAGGATGCCATCCTCGGCGTCTGCGTACGTACCTTCGCGGTTCTCGATGCCGAAGATGCCAACGCTGTATTCGGAGAACGGAGTGTCGTCAATCCGCCCGTGAATGAGGAACGTTTCGCGGCCCTTATAGTGGATGATTGAGCTCACCCGCGGGTCGTAGAACGCAGTATCGCCGCGGCGGGACTCGGAGATGCGGAACTCCTGCCCGAAGAACACCTTGATGGTCCGGTCTGAATCACCATCGTTGCGGACGACGACATTCCGAAAAAAGACGTCGTGTTCATTGTGGACAACATTGTCAATCGTGAGCGTGACGCGGAGGTCAGGATTCCGTGCAACCGTCGTGTTGAGCACACCGAGAGCATCCCGAACCGTGTCGAGCTTCCAAGACGAGTGGTCGAGCCAGCGAAGCGTGCCGTCGACCCAGGCGCCAATACGATGGGCGTAGGAACCGCTCGCTCCGCTCACGTGGTTTGCGTGGCCGGCGTACGGGTAGTAGAAATCACGAACGTACTCGCGAGCATCGAGACCCACGAGGAGATTCCCATTGCCAATGACGGTCGTCCTGGCCATGGATGATTAAATGTCGTAAATCTTGAGACGGCGGACGACAACCGTACGTGCGCTCTTCGGCGTCCGCGCCTTCCGGAGCGCGCCCGCAAGCTCCTTGTCGCCGAGTACAAACTCGACCCAGTCGGCAAAATCGTTCTTGTCTTTCCGTACGTGGTACTTGTACACGTCTGTATGGACTGACGAGAGAAGGTTTGAGAGGTCAATGAGTGTTGAAATAATGGCCCCGTTGTTGGTCCAGAAACACTGAGGTCCCTGTGCCTGAACGAGCACCCGCTTCGCCTTCTTGAGGTTCCGCGGTGCGGCCGGCTTCTTAGCGCCCCCCTTCTTCTCCCCTGCTTTTTTTGTGGTGGTCATATAAATAAGAACGTAATGAACTGCTTCTAAGGCGTCTGAACTTTCATCCGCCGATTAATAAACGGTACCCGTGCGAGTATGCGCTTCACCCACAGGATGAAACGCTGCCAGAGTGAGAGCTTCATCGGCGCAACACTCACAGCTTCTTCATACCTCCGCAACGCTTCCTTCACTCTCAATTGTAAATCACTTAGCGCGTTCATGAAAGCGATATACGCATCATATGGGGATTCGTACGGACTGAAGTATGCGTGCACGTCGCCGTCATTGAACCATTTCGTGCACATGTAGTAGCAGTGGTCGGACGTCGTGAGCTTCCGCCAGTTCTCAATGAGAACCGGGTCGTTCGTCTTGAGCACGTCCTCTTCCATGCCGTACGTCGATGCAATCGCGTCACGCTGGATGTCGTTGCCGACCCACGCAGTGAGGTCTCTGTCGGTATCCGCCCACGTGAGAATGTGGGGAACATCAATCTCGCCGACCGCATCGTATGCGAGGACGGTCTCGGTCGGCGTCTTGAAGCTCGTGTCGCCGTGCGCAAGGAGGCGCTCCGGAAGCGCGCGGAGGAAGTTGAAGATGCCGGTGTCCTCCCACTGGTGCTCGCCGAATGTCTCGAAGTCCATGAAGAGGTTGATGGTGTGGCCGTCACCGTGGTGCGCGTGCACCCAGCGGGCGTACGTCTCGGCGGTCAGGGGCCAGCTCTCCCACGAGCGGTTGCCGAACCGAAACGCGATGTCATCCGAGAGCTTGTAGTTCTTGAGGAGGAGCTTGATGTTCTTTGTTCCCACCGGCCGGTACACGTAGTTCGGACTCCGCCACCCGAGGACGGGGTCCCACCCTTCCGCCATGATGCCGAGGTACCCTTTCTCGTCGCACCACTTCGCGAGATCGTTCGTGTACGAGAGCTCCGTGTTTCTGAAGACGCGCGGTGTGACACCGAAGAGCTCCTTCACCCGCTTCTCGTGGAGCGCGACCTGCCGCTCGAACTCCGCGCGCGAGTAGAAGAATGCGAGCGAGTGGTAGTACGTGTCGGCGAGGATTTCAACGCGCCCGCTCTTCACGAGCTCCTGGAATGCCCTGAGGACGTGGGGTGCGTACGCCTCGAACTGGTCGAGGACTGTCCCCGAGAAGGAGAATGCGAAGCGGAACTCCGGGTGCCGCGCGAGGAGCTCGCCTAAGGCAGCGGTCGTCGGGAGGTACGACTTCTCGGCAACTTTGTAGAGCACCTTCTCGTTGTTGAGGTCGGTATCATCCTTCGCGTTGAAGTAGTGGGGGTCGCGCCCGATATCGAACACCCGGTAGCGCTTCACGCGGTGCGGCTGATGGACGTGGAAGTACGGGCAGACGGTGAGCATGGTGAGTATTCTACCTTAGTCCGTGCCGAAACCAACCGAGGAGCTTGCGGTAGAGCGCAATCACCTTGCCTGCGGCCTTTCGCCACGTGAGCCGGCTGAGCTCCTGTCTCCCTTCCTCGGCGAGCTGGCGGTTCATTGCAGAGTACCGGAGCGCGGCGATGATTTTGTTCGCCATTTCGTCAATATCCCAGAAGTCCACCTTGAGTGCGTGCGTCAAGACCTCAGAAACTCCCGACTGCTTCGAAATGAGGACCGGCGTACCATGCTGGATTGCTTCGAGAGGCACGAGACCGAACGGCTCCGAGACAGACGGCATGACGAGGAGGTCAGCGCTCTGGTACATGCGGTCGCGCTCCTCCTCCCAGAGCGCACCCGCGAAGATGACATTCTCGGAGAGACCGAGGTTCCCGACAAGGTCGATAATCTGACGCTCCATGTCTCCCCACCCCGAGATGACGAAGACAATGTTCGGGTCGGTATCGACAGCCCTCCGCGCCGCCCGAACGAAGTAGTCGACGCCCTTCTGGATGGTGATGCGTCCGTTGTAGAAGACGATTTTCTTTCCCGCCTGTTTGAGCTCGCTGAGTGCCGGGGGGAGCGGCCGCGGGTCCTGCGGCTTGATGCCGTTGTGAACGACTTCGACCTTATCGGGGTCGACGTCGTAGCGGGAGGTGATGATGTTCTTCGTATAGTTGCTGATGGCGATGATGGAATCCGCCTCGGTGAACGCATGTTGCTCGAGCTTGTATATTTCCGGGTCGACGTGCTCGCTCGCCGCCTGGTCGAAGGACGTCGCGTGCACGTGGAGGATGAGGGGCTTCAAGCTCACCTTCTTCGCGATGACACCCGCGAGGTATGCGGTCCAGTCGTGCGCGTGGATGAGATCAAATTCCTCGGTCTGAGCTATGTGCTTCGCCGCCTCTGCGTACTGGTACACCTCCTCGATGACGCTCCGCGAGAAGCGGACGCGCTTCCCGCCGGGCAGGAACATTTCGATGAACGAGCTCGACTGATTGTAGGGACCGATGGGCGAGTGAATGTGAAAAATCTTTGCGACGCCGGGGAGAATGTTCGCGAAGCGGAACGCGTTTTTCCCGATGGTGGGCTGTTCGCGGGGCAATACGAAAATCACCTCAACACCAGCTTCGATGAGTTCTTCCGTGAGGCCGTGGCACGCGACACCAAGTCCTCCGTTTCGCATCGGCGGGTAATCCCACCCGAACGTCAGTATCTTCATTATGGGAACCAGAACCGTACCGGCATTCTCCAAACGCAAAAAACACGTCTGAAAAAACGCTGTGCGGTTCGCATACATAGTACCACGCAGTCACGTTATATTGATGGTCTTCTATGTGAAAAACGGCCGGTTTTCACCGGCCGTTTCGAAAAACACCCTCCGCCCCGCCTACTTCTGCTTGTCCCGGGCCGGGTCGTACTTGCCCTCACGGGCGAGACCGTTCATTTTCACCCGGTAGAGGAGCTCTTTCTGGGCTTCCTTCACATTTTCCGGCTTTCCCTGCCACGTGACGAGGACCGGCTCCTGGATGGCACGGGAATACGAGAAGGTAATGGGCCACGACTGGGGACCGAAGGATGCGATTGCTTGGAGATTTTCGGTTGCCCGCTTTGGCGTCTGACCGCCGGAGAGGAAGACGATACCGCCGACCTCGGAGGGAACGGAGAGCTTGAACGTGCGGAGGGTCGCCGCGGCAACTTCTTCCGGAGACGACTGCTCTTTGTGGGTATCGCCGGCGAGCACCATGCTCGACTTGAGGATGAGTCCCTTGAGGTCGACCCGGTACTTGCGGAGCTTCGCGAAGAGGATGGTGAGCGTCCGCGTCGTCACCTCTTCGGCGACCGCGAGTGAGTGGCTCCCGGGAAACATAACCTCCGGCTCCACCATAGGAACGATGCCGCGTGCCTGAGCGACGAGAGCATACTCGGCCATCCGGTCTGCGTTCATCTCGAGACATTCGTTCGTGGGAATTCCGTCACCTATCGTGATGACCGCACGCCACTTCGCGAACCGTGCTCCGGTATCGTAGTACTCCTTGAAGCGTTCCTCGAGACCGTCGAGGCCGTGTGTGACTACTTCGCCTGGAAACTGCGGGATGTTCTTCACTCCCATATCTACCTTGATGCCGGGGACAATGCCGCGTGCGGTGAGTACGTCGACAAAAGGCGTGCCCTGGTCGGTCGCCTCCCGGAGCGTCGTATCGTAGAGGATGACGCCGGAGAGGTACTCCTCGATGCCCGGCGCGGTGAAGAGGAGCTCACGGAAGTCCTGGCGGTTGCCCGGCTGGTTCGGGAGGTTCGCAATAGCGAGACGCTTCCCTGCGGTTGCGTCGCTCTCATCGGCGGCGAGAATGCCCTTCCCGCTCGCCATGAGCTGGGAGACCGTCGTGTGAAGGATATTTTCCATAGAACGTTTTAATTTCCTCTCAAGTGTAGCACGGCGCCCCAGAGGGGCGCCGTGAACCTGTAGACAGAGGGAGCCGCTACGCCCGGATGCGCCACCCGCTCCTGAATATGGATACAATAAGCGCGGTGAGCGCGGTGAGGAGCATGAGGATGACGGCGAGACCGACCCACGGGTTTGCCTCGGAGACACCGATCATCGAGTGTCGGATGCCATCGACGAAGTAGAAGAACGGGTTCCACGTCGTGAGGAGTGCAGCGGCAGGCGGGAGCATGGTGATTGAGTAGAAGATGCCGCCGAGGTACGTGAGCGGTGTGATGACGAACGTGTTTAAGGACGAGAGTTGTTCAAACCCCTGTGCCCACAGCGCGACGAGCATGCCGAGGAGCGCAAAGATGCCGGAGATGGCGACGATGTAGAAGAGGAACATAAACGGGTCGGTGAGCGTCACCGCGCCGAAGAGGAGTCCGACGCCGATGATGAGGACTGCGACCATGACGCCCCGCATCATGGCGCCGAACATGAAGCCGAACACCATCTCGAGGTACGAGAACGGGGCGACGAGGATTTCGTCAATCGAGTGCACGAAGCGCGCGAAGTAGAGCGAGCTCGATGAGGAAGAGAACGCCGCATTGATGACCGAGAGCATGAGGATGCCCGGGAAAACGAACGTGATGTACGGGACGCCGGCAATGTGCTCAATCTTAGTACCGATGATTTTTCCGAAGATGAAAATATAGAGCGCGGCGGACATGACCGGCGAGAGCAGGGTCTGCACCTTGACGCGCATCGTACGCTCGACTTCGCGCCGCACCATTGTATAGAGGCCTATCCAGTTGATATTCATATGCACATCAGTTAGCCATTCCCTTCGTTATTTCAAGGTACTTCTCCTCGAGTGACGAGCCGTCCCTGATGAATTCCTCCTTCGTCCCCTCCGCGACGATTTTCCCGTGGTTGATGATGGCGATGTGGCTGCAGAGGTTCTCCACCTCCTCGAGGTAGTGCGAGGTGAGGATGATGGTCGTACCGGAAGCGTTGAGCTCTTTGAGGTACCCCCAGAGTGCCCGGCGCTGTTCGACGTCGATGCCGGCCGTCGGCTCGTCGAGGATGAGGAGCGCGGGCCGATTCACGAGGGCGCGTGCGAGCACGAGCCGGCGCTTCTGACCACCTGAGAGCTTGTCGAACTTCGTGTTCCGGTACTCGGTGAGCTCAAACTGGGCGAGGAGTTCGGTCACGCGCCGCTCACGCTCTGTGGCCGGTATGCCGTAGTAGCCGGCCATGTAGTCGAGAATCTTCCCGCACGTGCCGAAGAAGTCGACATTGAAGTCCTGCGGAGAGAGACCGATCTTCCCCCGCGCCTCTTTATAATCTTTCTCAACATCAAGTCCGTCGACGGTAATGGTGCCCGAGGTTATCTTTCCGATGCCGGTCACGCACTTGATGGTCGTCGACTTCCCCGCACCATTCGGCCCCAAGAGCCCGAAGAACATCCCGCGCGCAACCGTGAGCGAAAGGTTGTCGACGGCGAGCTTGTCGTCGTAGCGCTTCGTGAGGTTCTTGATGACGAGGATGTTGTCTGCTCCCATAGGCCTTGAGTTTACCACACGGTGCGCGTATAGTCCGAGCGTATGACACGAGACGAAGAGTGGCTCCTCCGGGAAAAGTACCGCGGTGAGAGAACCGAGGAGTTCTTAGCCGACTGCGCACGGCTCGAAAGGGGCGAGCCGGTAGCGTACGTCATCGGATGGGTCCCTTTCTTGAATACGAAGATTTTCCTCGACTCTCATCCCCTCATTCCCCGCCCCGAGACGGAATTCTGGGTCGAGCGAGTTATTAAAGAACTGCACACATACGGAGGTCCGGCCTCCGGACGGGTACTCGACCTCTGCACATACGGAGGTCCGGCCTCCGGACGAGTACTCGACCTCTGCGCCGGTTCCGGGTGCATCGGCGTCGCGGTTCTCAAGAGCGTGCCGAACGTATCCGTCGATTTCGCAGAAATCGACGGAGAGCACCACCCGACAATCGAAAAGAATCTCCGCGAGAATGGAATTGACCCTCTCCGCGCTCGAATCTTTGGCGGAGATTTGTTTGAACAAATTACCGGTACATACGATTTCATCCTCGCAAACCCTCCCTATATTGACCCTGTGCTCAACCGCACCGAAGAGAGCGTGCGCACGTACGAGCCGAAGGAGGCCCTCTATGGCGGTCACCGCGGTCTAGAGATTATTGAGCGCATCGTGAAGGAGTCTCCCCGATTCCTGACTGAGCACGGCGTCCTCTATATAGAGCACGAACCAGAGCAAGCGGAAGCTATCCGCAGGATCGGAGAAGAAAACGGTTTTTCTGTCGTTACATACAAGGACCAATACGAAAACTATAGATTCTCTCGACTCCTTACAGGAGCGGGTGCTACACTATAGGTATGGGACCAGCCCTCGGCAGTTTTCTTGAAATCGGTTCGCTCGGACTTTTTTACGTGCTCCTTCTCGCGTTCGCCATCCATGCGCTCTTTGTGTCGTACCACTGGTTTTCGTACGGCTCGTCGCGGAGCATCTCCCTCATCGCACTCGCCCTCTACCTCGGCGGCGGAGCGATGCTCCTCCTCACCATGTCCATCACACTCTCGCTATGAAAAAAGAGGAACAGATACAACTCGAAGCAGACGAGCGCATCCTCATGCGGGTGCGTAAGCACTGGTTCATCGTCGGAGTAGAGATGTTCTCCGTCGTAGTAGCTGCGCTCTTCCCCCTCGTCGCCTACGGCGCGCTCATTTACCTCGGCATGGACGCGCCGGCAGTTGATGCCAGTGTGCTCACCGTCTTCTATGCGGGGTGGCTCCTCATTATGTGGATGGCATTCTGGAGCGTCTGGACGAACTACTACCTCGACGTCTGGACGGTGACGAACAAACGCCTCATCGCTGTCGACCAGCGCGGGTTCTTCTCGCGCACGACCGCGAGCTTCCGCTTCGAGCGCATACAGGACATCATCGTCTCGGTAAACGGCATCGTCGCGACCCTTTTGGGGTATGGCTCGATTGAGGTACAGACTGCGGGTGATGAGAACAACTTCACCGCGCGCGGGCTCCCGAACCCCGCCGAAATCAAGTCGACCATCCTCTCCTCTGCAGACGCGCTCATGAAGCAGAGCGGGAGCGGGACGACCGGCACCGTCTAGCGCGGCGAAGTTTCTTGCCGTACCTCCGCTCCTCACGTACAATCATTCCCATATGGAGAAAAAGCTTTCGACTGAGCCGTACAAGGGCACCCGCGACTTTTACCCATCCGACATGGCGGTACAGCGGTACATCTTCGACACGTGGGCGAACGCCGCGGAGTCGTTCGGCTTCGAGCGGTACGACGCATCGGTCCTCGAGCCCGCCGAGCTCTACAAGGCGAAGGGTGCGGAGAACGAAGAAATCGTGAACGAGCAGACGTACACGTTCATTGACCGTGGCGAACGCGAGGTGACCCTTCGCCCCGAGATGACGCCGACCGCGGCGCGCATGGTTGCGGGCAAGCGACGTGAGCTCTCCTTCCCCGTCCGCTGGTACTCCATCCCGAACCTCTTCCGCTACGAGCGCCCCCAGCGCGGACGACTCCGCGAGCACTGGCAGCTCAACTGCGACCTCTTCGGTGAAGGCGACGTTGCCGCTGACGTCGAGGTGATTTCGCTCGCATACCACACGCTCCGCGCATTCGGCGCGACGCCCGACCTGTTTGAAATCCGCGTGAACGACCGTGCATACCTCAATGAAATATTCACAGCATCCGGACTCACTGATGCCGAATCGCACGCAGTGCTTGCGCTCCTCGACCGGAAGGACAAAATCGACAACTTTGACGAGGAACTCCGGAAGATTACGGACACCGCTGTCTCTATTCCCGACACTCCCCCGCAGGAGAGCCGAATTACCCGCGTCATCGGCGCTCTCGGAGAACTCGGCATCACGAACGTCCGCTTCTCACCCTCGACCGTCCGCGGCTTCAGCTACTACACCGGCATCATCTTCGAGGCGTTTGACATATCGGGAGAAAATCCGCGCGCGCTCTTAGGCGGCGGCAGGTACGACAACCTCACCGAGCTCTTCGGCGGCGAGCCGATTACCGGTGTCGGTTTCGGCATGGGAGACGTCACCGTCCACGACTTCCTCGAGACGCACAACCTCTTCCCCAATAACATTCGCGTCACCGCGCCCACGCTCTCCATCCTCCCGACCGAACCCGCGTTCAACATTGAAGCAGAGAAGCTCGCGGCGGAGTTCCGCGCAAACGGCATCCGAACCTCCGTCGACCTCTCCGACCGGAAAGTCGGTAAGAAGGTGAGCTCCGCAGGCGAGGACGGCGTCGCGTACATCATCGTCCTCGGCGAGAACGAAGCCGGTTCCGGCACGTACACGCTGAAGAAGCTTGCGACCGGCAAGGAGCACGCGGGGGGCGTCGACCAGCTCACCGGCCTGGTTATTGCCGATTGAGTCTCGTCTTAGTCATTAGTTTTTGAAGATTCGGGTGCAGTTTGAGGCGCGAGCGAGGCTTGCGACCAAGCGGTATCTGTATACAGTGCGGGAGCAAACGAGTGAAGCAACGAAAAAATGCCCCGAATATACAAAAAATATGAGGTACGTCGTGTTTGATTTGGAGACCCAGAACGTCTTTTCTGACGTCGGGGTAAACGACCCGGCGGCGCTCGACATCTCCGTCGGGTGCGCGTACGACTCAGGAACCGACACGTACACCGTGGTGACCGTCGACGAAATCCACAAGCTCTGGCCCATCATCGAGGGAGCGGAACTTCTCGTCGGGTACAACAGCAACCACTTCGACATCCCGCTCCTCAACAAGTACTACCCCGGCGACCTCCGGACCGTGAAGAGCGTCGACATTCTCGAATCAATCAAAAACTCGCTCGGCAAGCGCCTCCGCCTCGACTCAGTTGCACAGGCGACCGTCGGCGCGAAGAAGTCCGGGAACGGCCTCATGGCCATCAAGTGGTGGCGCGAGGGCGACATCGACTCCATCAAGAAGTACTGCAAGCAGGACGTGAAGGTGACCAAGGAAATCTTCGAGTACGCGCTCAAAAACCAGAAGGTCCTCTACAAAGATGGGCACAAGAAGCGCGAGATTCCCATCGACACTTCCTCGTGGGTGCCGAATGAGGGCCACTCGATGACGTTCTCTCTGCCTTTCTAGCCTGATGATGTTTAACTGGGTCTTATTTTCTTCTCTGTGGAAGAAAATAAGACAGACTCGATAAAATATAGTCGCAATGCTCCTTATTTTTCGGTCACCTTCTCACTGCCTTTTTAATTGATTCAGGATATAAATCGGTACCGTGTATACGGACCTTCCTGATATGACTCTGCGAGACCGTCTGCAACCAAACGTTCCCACACCCGTTCTGCTACATCCGAGATGAGTGTGTCGGAATTGAGCGGAGCGCCATACACAGAGAGTACGTACGAATTCGCGGTGAGGAGACGTCGACGTCCCAAACCCTCTCCCGTAAATCCTTCCACGGTACGGGTAAACCCGACAAATGGTTTGCCTTTGAAGTACGCATTTTCGCTCGTCAGTGAGAATCGTATCTCCAAGTACCCGGTCATGACTTGTTCTCCGTTGATATCTCGAGTATCTACAATGTAGGTCAACCGTTCGGCATTTCCTTTTGAGTACGTCTTGTTCTGCTCTGCAAAATAGGAGATGTCTCCATTTTGGTGCACATGCTTGAGAAGCTTATCAAAATTACGTTCGGTATAGTCCTCAGGAAGAATGAAAAGTGACGATTTCCCTTCCATCTTTTTTGCAACTTGAGACGGAAGATCATCATAGGAGACCTCAACGAGCGTTATTGGCTGTTCATGCGATTCTTGCCGGGGAGTTTCAAAACTCATGTTAACCGAAGAAGGCAACAAAGAGGACGAAGGCGGCCAAAGTAATCCGGTACCAGATGAACGGCCAGAGCGAGTGTTTCTTGAGGAAGGTGACCATGAAGTGAATGGCGAGGAGACCGACTGCAAATGCGGTGAGAGCGCCGAAGATAACCGCGCCCCACGCAACGGCGCCGTCGGACGAAATCATCTCGAGGAGCTTCTTCCCGCCGCTCCCGAGGATGATGGGGAGTGCGAGGAGAAACGAAAAGCGCGTCGCCTCGGCGCGCGAGAGGCCGAGAATCATACCTCCCGCAATCGTCGCGCCCGAGCGGGAGAACCCCGGAATGAGCGAGAGCACCTGGAAGAGACCGATTTTGAAACCGGTCGCGGTATCGACTTCCCCGGTGTGGAAACTGTTCTCGTACCGATATTCTGCGTACATAAAAAACGCCGACCCGACAATGAGGACGAGGGCGACGATGACGGGGTTCCGGAATACGGTCTCCATGTACGACTCGAGGAGGAGTCCGAGGATGACAGCGGGAACGGTACCGATTGCAATTGCCTTCACAATCTTGAGGTCTTTCTCATTGACCGGCAGGCGGCCGAGCTTGCGGAGCACCGTCTGGACGAGGACAAAAATCTCGCTGAAGAAGTACACGATAACCGCACACGCAGTCGCGAGCTGGAGGACAGCATCGAAAGCGAGTGAACTTGAATCCTCGACGCCGAGGACGGTGTGGGTGAGAACGAGGTGACCGGATGAAGAAATGGGGAGAAACTCGGTGATGCCCTGCACAAACCCGAGTACGATGCCTGAGGTAATATCCATCCCGTTAGAGTTAGGAAGCGCGAACGCTTATGTTCATAAAAGGTGTCCTTGCAAAAACGAGACGTGTGCACACGCAGTATGTTGCGGGAGCGCTTCCGCCCACAGTGCATTAAAACAGCACGGCACACACCCCCGTCTCGCATATGGAATCCGAAGAGTCTCCGCAACTATGGAAACTCTAACGGGATCCATTTGGTAAGTATACCACGGGCTATTTTGGCGTGTGGTATACTCTTCTGTATCTGTACAAAAATATAAGTTTAGTCTGCATGTAAGCATGAACGAACACGAAACATCGACCCAGCCCGCGGTCCGCGTCGTACGGCAGAGCTCGCTCGGCGTCCCGATTGCCATCGTCCTCTCTTCGGCAATCATCGCGGGAGCAATCGTCTACACGGGAAGTATGCGCCAGGCACCAACGCCGTCGCCGGTTGCGGGCAATCCGACAGCACAGGAGACCCCCGAGATGAACGTCGCGCCGGTGACCGAAGCAGACCACATTCTCGGAAATCCGAACGCACCCATCCTCATCGTCGAGTACTCCGACTTCGACTGTCCGTTCTGCAAGAACTTTCATGAGACCATGCAGCAAATTATGGCCGAGTACGGAGCGGACGGGAAGGTTGCGTGGGTATACCGGCACTTCCCCCTCGAACAACTCCACCCGAACGCGGCACGAATTGCCGAAGCGTCCGAGTGCGTCGCAAAAATCGGCGGCAATGATGCGTTCTGGAAATTTGCCGATTCTGTCTTCGGTGAGCGCGGTATAAACGAACCGACGACCATGACTCGTCTTCCTGAGTTTGCCGAAAAGGCGGGAGCCGTGAAGAACCAGTTCACCAATTGCTACGAGGGGCGTGAGTTTCAGACCGCGATTGCAGACGACGTGAATGCAGCAATCGCAGCCGGTGCGCGCGGAACACCGTATTCAATCCTTATGGCCGGCGGACAACAGACGGTCATCAACGGGGCACAGCCGTACGCGGTAGTGAAGCAGACCATCGACAACATCCTCGCGCAGACGGGCGCGGCGGCAAATTAGCTCCGCTTCCGAAGCTCGAGAACAAGGGTCGTATACTCGGAATCAGGAGGGCACGGCGCGTTTAAGAACGCGCCGTTTGCTATGTCGCGCACCGTCTGGACAATCTCTTCCCGGAGCCCGGCAATATCTTCGTCGGTAATGGTGAACGGCTCTTCGTGCACCTTTCCCTTCTCGTCGGCTTCGATGAACGAGAGGAGACCCTCGCGGGTCTTGAGGCGCTCGTCGCCCGTAAGCGTAAGGAGGAGCACATAGAACGTGAGCTGACGCTTGTATCCGCCGTCCTCATCCTTTGTTTTTCCCTCGATAGCACCGCGCGTCTTCGGCCTTCCCGACTTGTAGTCGACGACGCGGAGGAGCTTCCCCGTTTCATCGAAATCGAGCCGATCGAGCATGCCGGTGAGGCGAACCTCGGGAAATTCCGAGAGACCGGTCGGAAAGGGCACCTCGATTGTGTACTCCTCTTTTGTCTCGCTGGGGAGCGCGGGCCCGACGTGTGCGAGATACGCAGTGAGCGCGAGGAGCCCGCGCTCGTGGTGCCTCACGTACTCATCGTGCGTAATGGGGAGCTTCGAGAGCTCGCGCTCGAGGTAGCGCTTCACATCGCTCACCCCGGGGAGCGCACCCGTCTCCCGACGGTGCTTCATGACGCTCTCGAGCGTGTCGTGGAGCGCAGTACCAAACTGGAGACTCTCGCTCTGCACTTCGGGCAGGCGAAGAACGTTCCGGAAGAAGTAGCTCCAGGGATCACGGAGGTAGTTGTTGAGCGCGGTCACCGAGAGTCCGCGCTCGCGGAGCACCTCGCACAGGAACGCGGTGTCGATGGGAACCGGCGGGGCGCTCTTCTCAAGAAGCTCTTCCGGCTTGAATGAATCCTCGAGCAGGTGCACGTCCACATCAGCAACGAGACCTTCCCCGATGCCCTCGAGGAGCCGCGTCGGGAGGAACTCGCGCCCCTCCGCATTCACCGCAGAGTCCGAGAGGTAGAGGCCGCGCTTCGCGCGGGTGAGTGCGACATAGAGGAGCTTCCGCTCGTCGTCTTCCTTCCCGACGCTCCCCCCGGCGTCGTGCCGCGTGATGGGAATCTTGAAGTATTCGGGACGGGGCCTTCCTCCCCAGCGCGAGTCGGTGAGGTGCGGGAGGAAGACGTATGAGAACTCGAGCCCCTTTGCCTTGTGTGCAGTCATGACCGACACGCCGTGCCGGCTCGTCTTCGTGTACGGAGCGGTGAGCGGGAGTCCGTGCGCCGCGCGCGTCCGGAACATCGCCTCGATGCCCGCGAGCGTCGCCGCCTCGCCGTGCCGAATCATCTCTTCAACCTCGTCGTAGAGCCGGCGGATGACCCGTCCGGCCTCGGCGGGATCTTCGGCAGTCGCGTGCTCGAGGAGTCCGCTCTCGCGGATGAGGAACTCGAGGATGCGATGCGGTGCGTCGGTGCCGAGCTTCTTCCGCGCACCATCGCGCACGCCGACTATCCGCGAGACCGAGGAAGCGTCCTCGACGCCGAGACGTGCAAGTTCCGCCGCGTCAGCCACGATGCGGGAGAGCGGACGGTCGTACGATCGGCCGCGCATGATGCGGACGAGGTCGTAAACCGGAACCTTCGCGTACCCGCTCATGAGAACCCCAGCGAGCGCCGACTCGTCCTCCGGATTCGTCACCGACCTGATGAGCGTCCGCACGCTCTCGGTGATGGGGTGGTCGAGGATGTCGCCGTCCGCGGACGCCTCGGCAGAAATGCCAAATCTCCGGAGGAGGTGTGCGAGGTCTTCAACCTCGCGGTTCGTCCGGACGATGACGGCGATGTCTTCTGGGGACGTACCTGCGTCGGTGAGCTCCTTGATTTTCTTCACGAGGAAATCGTGCTCGACCGCGTCGTGGGTGAAGCGCCGGCGCTCGATGGTCCCGGCGTCTCCCGTCGCCGCGGTGAGCGGGACCCGGAGTTCCGCGGCCGGTCCGGCTTCGACGCGGATGAGCTCGTGGGCAAGGTCGAGGATATTCTGCGCCGAGCGGTAGTTCTCGGTGAGGGCAACCACCTTCACCTGCGGGAATTTTTCATCGAAGTAAAGGAAGTTCTCGAGGGATGCACCCTGGAAGCGGTAGATGGACTGCTTCTCGTCTCCGACGACGAAAAGGTTCGGCCGGTCGTGGAACGACGCAAGGAGCTCGAGTATGCGGTTCTGGCTCCCGTTCACGTCCTGGTGCTCGTCCGCAAGAATGTACTGGTACGTCTCCTGGAGCGAGCGAAGCATGTCTTCGTTTTTCTCCATCGCGAGGACGGTCTCAAATATCATATCGTCGTAGTCGAAGAACCCACGCTCGGCGAGCGCCGCTTCGTACGCGCGGTACACGAAGAGGAGCTCCCGGTTCTTCCGGAGCTTCTTCTCAGCGTCCGCGTACTCGCTCCGCACCTTCCCCTTGTGTGCCCCCTTCTCGTGAAGACGCGGCATCGCGTGGAGCGATTCCTCCTGTCCCGCAACGATTTCTGCGAAGCGGTCGGGTGTGATGTACTCGCGCTTCATCGTCGAGAGAGCGCTCACGATGGGCGCGACGTAGAACTCCGGATTGCCGGACGGGCGGAGGCCGCGCATGGCCGGCGTCTCGAGTATGGATTCAATGAGCGTCACCTTCTCGAGGTCGGTGACGGGTCGTCCGCCGACGCGCTTCTCATAGGCATCGGGGAATTCGCGGATGCACCTCCCCGCAAATTCATGGAAGGTGTGAATGTTGACCCGGTATGCCGGCGCGCCGATGTAGCGGGCAAGGCGCTCGCGCATCGCGCGAGCGCCTGACTCGGTAAAGGTTAAGGCGAGAATGTTCTCTGGAGCCGTATCGGTTCGCTTTAGAATATTTGCGATGCGGAGCGTGAGAATCTGCGTCTTCCCCGTCCCCGGGCCCGCTATGACCATCACCGGGCCCTCAATGGTGTCCACGGCCTCTTTCTGGGCTTTATTTAGCCGTTTATACGCCTCATCAAACTGGAGCTCGCTCATGGGCTCTCATTATACCGGAACGGACATCCACGGCTACTCCTAAGGGCTACCCTCTGAGAAGCTCAAGTGTCTCAGCGAGAACGGCTGGCTCTTCTTCTTCTGTAAAATGTCCGCCGTTGTGAATGACGACTTCTTTGGTGACCAACTCTCTGAAACGAGCGCGATTTTCTTCAAATGCACCCCACGGGTCATTGTCTGAAATGAGGAGCGTTGAACGCGGGAGAACTGATTTCACCTTATCGAGGTTAATCGGTGTGTGGGTCCACGGTCGCGCCGTGTCCTCCTCTTCGCCCTCTTCAAGACCGTCCAGATTAAACCAACCAGCAACGAAGAGTGCGCCGCCAACCGGCACCTCGATAGTTTCGAGGTATCGGAGAATCGTCTGGCACCCGATGCTGTGTCCCACGAAGTACGTTTCAGCGTCAGGTGTGCCGACTGTTTTTTCGAGGTGTCTGACCCACGCCTCGATGACGGGGGTATCGGCGTCTGGCATGCTCGGTGCGACAACTTCGTACCCTAGCTTTTCGAGTTCAACTGCAAGCCAGGGAAGCCAATTCCTCTCCGGACTTCCCTCCCATCCGTGGACGAGTACGATTCTTTTCATGTTTTTACAAAGGGAACGGGACGGGCGGGAGGTACTCCGTGCGCTCCGGTTTGAAGAAATCTTCAAAGAGCTTCATGAGCTTCTCTGCCTTGTCCCGGTTGTCGCGCGAGTAGTTGCAGTAGTGAATCTCGAACTGCGCGCTCCTTTCGTACTCGGGCCACGTGTGAATGTCGACGCCCGACTCGGAAATTGCCGCAACGTACGTGTAGCCGGAGGCCTCGCCGGGGAACGTGTGGAGGATGGAGCCGATGAGACCAAAACCGGCATCAGAGACCATCCGGTCAATATCTTCCCGCGTGGCACGGAGAATGGACTCGGGGTCGCACCCGTAGTAGTTGAAAATGTACACCCACGTATCGAGGTGCCGGTTCTCTGGAGAAGTCGTCATTTCCTTAACAGAAAAGTATAGGCCTTCGCTGTAAAAACACAAGGGTTTTTCGTTATTTTTGTTCTTTACCAGCGAACGACGAGAATACTCGACAGCTCTGCTGGAGAGGATGAATCGTCGGAGGAGACAGTGTGCTTTACCGCACAGCACAGGAGGAGTACAATGTGGACATATGGAGATACGCGATCTTACAAAAGAAGCGGTTCTCATCGGCGAAGACTCCACCTTCCGCGACGCGATTGAGCTCATGATTCGGAAGCAGACGAACTCGCTCCTCGTCGTCGGCGAGGACGGTGGGCTCGTCGGCGAGGTGAAGATGTCCGACCTCCTCGACGCCATCGTACCCGTCGATATGGACGGCGACAGCATCGAGGAAATCCTCGGGACCGAAAAGGGATTCGAGAAGGCGGTGAAAGACGCCGAATTCAAGGAGGTCCGCGAGTTCATGACGACCGATATCGAGCCGGTTCACGTTGATGACACACTCCTCACCATCGCAGCGACCGCCATCTCACATCAAACAGCGCACATCGCCATTGTTGACCACGACAACCGACCCATCGGTGTCATCTCTCGGAGGGGCCTCAAGCACATTCTCGCGAAGTACCTCGGCATCAAGGAGAGGTGACTTCTTTTGAAAAACCCCGGGAGGCCTGCGGCCTCCCGGGGTTTTTCGTTCAATTAATTTCTACCACTCGTCAATGAGGTCATTTGCCTCGTCGAGAAGTTCGTTCGCTTCTTCAATCAAGTCTTCTGCTTCGTCTTCATCATCGTCGTCGAGCGCCTCTTCGGCTTCATCGAGAAGTTCCTCCGCCTCATCGAGGAGATCTTCCACATCGCTCGTGTCCTCTCCGTCCTCATCAGCGACTTCAACATCGTCACGTGCATCGCTCAAATCATCACGTGCTTCGTCGAGCATATCCTCGACATCATCCCCTGCCTCTTCGCCGATTGCATCAATGGCGTCGTTCGCAAGGTCTTCAGCTTCCTCGGCAAGATCGAGCGCCTCTTCGTAGTCTTCGTCGTCGAACGCGGTCTCCGCTTCATCGAGCTTGTCCTTTGCTTCATCGAGGAGGTCTTCCGCCTCACCGACTTCTTCATCGTCGTCATCAGCATCTTCAATCTCTGACTCTGCATCGTCAATCGCATCCTTCGCGTCATCAATTGCCTCATCTGCTTCATCCTCATCGGATACGCCGCCGGCGTCCTCGAACGCGTCTTCCGCGTTCTTGATTGCGTCATCGGCGAGCTCAATCGCCTCTTCAAAGTCCTTGTCGAAATACGCGCGGATTGCCTCGAAGAGGTCATCTTTCGCATCAGAGAGGTTGTCTTCGGCCGACTCGAGGTCGGTCGCCTCATCTTCGTCAATCTGGTCCTCCGCCTCTTCAATCGCCTCGAGCCCCCGCTCGATGAGCGTCTGGGCCTCGAGCTCGAGCGTAGTCGGCTTCGGAACCGCCGGGGTTGCCGGTGTAGCCGGTGTTGCGGGCGTCGCAGGCATCGCCGATGTTGCGGGGAGCGTCGAGAGTCCGTTCTTCACGAGGACGAGGTACGTCGCTCGTGACTTCGGGCCGAAGTACCCCTGAGCCGGAAGAATGCCGTTTGCGGCCTGCCACTTCACGAGTGCTTCTTTCGTGAGCGTCTTGAACTCGTCGGTTTCCTTCCCCTTCGAGCCGACGCCGGAGAGTGCAACTGGATAATCGGATTCATTGAGGAACTCCTGGAGACACTTCACGTCTTCGCCGGTGTCGCCGAACTCAAGATCACGGGCGAAGTCGCACGTCTTCGCCTCTGCTGGTAATGCTAGTGCTGCTAAAA
>CAYRER010000012.1:0-14432 GCA_964423385.1 uncultured Candidatus Saccharibacteria bacterium
AGGGCGGCTTTCGTTTGATTTATGGACGCTTTTACGGTATGCTCACGGGCATATTTTAACGTTATTGATGGCTTAGAGTTCGTTCGTCGTTTTGAAGGACAGGGGTCCAACAAAACGACGGCTAAGATTCTCTAATTCACTACGTTCATAACAGAATCTAAGCATGAGCACCAACAATCGCAAGCCGCACCAGGAACGCACGCTCGTCATCCTGAAGCCCGACACCGTCCAGCGGTCCCTCATCGGCGAAGTCATCGGACGCTTCGAGCGCACCGGGCTCAAGTTTACCGCGATGAAGATGTTCGTGCCGGACGAAAAGTCGCTCCTCGCCCACTACAATAAGGATGAGGCGTGGTTTCAGAGGAAGGGCGAGCGCATTATCGAAGACCTGAAGAGTCACGGCCTCCCCGTCGAGAAGGATGCGATGGCGTACGGGAAGGCAATCATTGACACCATTGTCGAGTACATGACTGCGGCGCCGGTTGTCGCGATGATTCTCGAGGGGAATGAGGCGGTGAAGGTGGTGACGAAGCTCGTCGGCACCACGGAACCGGCAACGTCAGATGTCGGTACCATTCGTGGCGACTACACGGTGGACTCGTACGGCCACTCATCGTACGAGAATCGCGCCGTCCGGAACCTCATCCACTGCTCGGAGTCCCCGGCAGAAGCGGAACGGGAAATCAGGGTGTGGTTCACGGACGACGAAATCATGAACTACATTACAGCGCAGGAGCGCATCATGTATGACGTCGACTTTGACGGAACGACAGAGTAAAACAAGTCTGCCGAGGCGTCGGCAGACGCCAGGTTGTTTTGCTAGAAGATGAGTGCGCCACCGCGCACCTATTTGATGCGACGATTCAGTCTCGACGCAGGGCGTCGAGGCACTCTCGTCGTCCGCTAGTAGGCCCGTATTTCAGACACTTTTCAGAGTTGTTCACAGCGAGAGAAACGCGCAGGCGCGACACGCCCGCGCGTTCTGCTATACTTTCTTGTGGAGCTACGGCAAACGCATGTTCTTGCTTATTGCATATCAAGGGCTGCCTGTAGTCACGAGTGCGGATGAGAACTCGACGCGACGAGATTTCACAAGTGCTCGGAAAGGGTGCCCACCTGGAGTAATTTTCAGGATACATGCAGCCGTCGCTCCATCAAAGAAATGTACCGCTGGTACATTTTTTTGATGGGGAACGAATCCGTACTGCACCGTGATACTATTGACCGTATGACACTCCGGCTCACGATATTTCTCGCGACGCTCGCGACGCTCGCAATCATCCATACCGTCGCGAACGAATTTTATCTGTACTGGAAGTACCTCTGGTTCGACATCCCGATGCACTTTTTGGGCGGTATCTCTGTCGCCCTGGGCATCTCCGTGCTCCCCTTCTTTCGCATTCGGTTCTTTGAGCGGTTCACCTCCCCCTGGTTTTTCGTCCTCGCCGCGCTTTCTGTCGGCATTCTCTGGGAGGTGTTTGAGGCGACTGCGGGAATCATGGTTATTGACGACACGTTCGTCCCCGACACGGCGCTCGACCTCATCATGGATGTCCTCGGCGGCCTCGTCGGGTACCGTGTTGTTGGTGCATTCAGAAAACTCTAGGTATGTCACGTATCTGTTTTCATGGCGGGGTAGGGAGCGTTACGGGGGCGAATTTCCTCCTCGATACCGGCGACGAGACGGTGCTCGTCGACTGCGGACTCGTGCAGGAGGACCGTTTTTCAGTTGAGTCGAACTGTGACCCCTTTCCGTACGACCCGGCATCCATTGATGTTCTCTTCGTGACACACGCGCACGCAGACCACATCGGGAGGATTCCGAAGCTCGTGCGGGACGGTTTCCATGGCGCCATCTACTCGACGGTGCCGACCCGGGACCTCGCCGAGGTCATGCTCCAGGATGCGTACAAGGTCATGCGGTACGAGGAGGAGCGGTACGGCTCCGCGTGCTGTTTTGAGGAGGCGGACATCCGCGCCGCGCTCGCCCTCTGGAAAACGCACCCGTACGAGACGCCGCTCACCCTCCCCTCGGGTACGTCCGCCATTTTTACCGACGCCGGACATATCCTCGGCTCGGCAATGGTTTCGATTTTACGGAACGGAAAGAAGATTCTCTTTACCGGAGACATCGGCAATGTCCCCCAGCCGCTCCTCAACCCGCCGGTGCCCGTGAAAGACTACGACTACCTCGTCATGGAGTCGGTCTACGGCGACCGGACGCACGAAGACGTCGCGGAGCGCACCGACCTCCTGCGCATGTACATAGAGGATACGGCACACAAGCAGGGGACGCTCATCATTCCCGCTTTTTCGCTCGAGCGGACGCAGGGCATGCTCCTTGAAATCAACAACCTCGTCGAGGGCGGGATAATCCCGCCAATTCCGGTATTCCTCGACTCCCCCCTCGCCATCAGCGTCACCGAGGTGTATCGGCGTCACACCGCGTACCTCAAAGATGAGGTACGGAAGCAGATTGAGGCGGGAGACGACATCTTCGACTTCCCGAAGCTCTCATTCACGAAGACGGTAAAGGACTCACAGGAGATTGAGGAGGTGAGGGGGGCAAAAATCATCATCGCCGGCTCCGGTATGAGTCACGGAGGACGAATCATCGGGCACGAACAGCGTTACCTCGAAGACCCGACAACGACACTCCTCCTCGTCGGCTACCAGTCGATGGGGAGTCTGGGTCGGATCCTCCACGACGGCGCAAAGCGCGTCCGTATCAATGGGGAAGAGGTCCGGGTTCGTGCGAAGATTGCGCGCATTCAGGGATACTCCGGACACGCAGACCGCGACCAGCTCATCGACTTCGTCTCCCGTGGGTGCGACCGCGTCCGGCGCGTGTTTGTCACCATGGGTGAAGAGCGCTCGGCGCTTTTCCTCGTCCAGCGTCTCCGCGACTACCTCGGCGTCAGTGCCGTCGCACCCGAGAAAGGGGAGTGTATCGAAATCGACTTTTGAATCAAAAAGTCGGACATCCGATGTCCAACTTTATGGGAAATGGGAAGGAATTAGGTCTCTGGGGCGTTAAGATAAGTAAGGTATGAAGATTTATGTTGCAGGGAAAGACGTATTCCGTGCGCGAGCAGTTATGGACGCACTCATAGAAGAGGGACATACAATAACGTACGACTGGGTACAGACACTTCCCGAGGGCTCGACAAAAGATATCGCGGTACGAGAAGCTCAAGCGGTTCGTGGTTCGGATGTGCTCGTGTATCTCTGGGAAGAAGACCAGGAGAGCGCCCGGTACGAGGCGGGGATGGCAATGGGGCTCGGGAAACCGATTGTGGTGTCGGGGAAAGACGATGCCTTCTTCTTTCAGTTGCCGAACATTCACGTGGTGAGCTCAGACGAATTGATTGTCGAAAAAGTACGCGAGTTAGGATAGTCGTAAAGTCGAACATCGGATGTCCGACTTTGTGCGCTGGGGTAAGTAAAAACAACCGCCGGCCCTTGGGCCGGCGGTTGTTTTTCTAAGAGCTAAAAGCTGGATGTTGAGAGTTCAAGCTTATTTCGTTTTCGCGAGGAGGCGCCCGAATGCTTCGGGGCGCTCACCGGCGATTGCGGCGAGCATCTTGCGGTTGAGGAGAATCTCCTTCTTCTTGAGGTTCCCCATGAAGACGTTGTACTTGAGACCCGCCTCGCGGAGCGCTGCGCTCAAGCGGACAGTGAAGAGGCGGCGGAAATCGTTCTTCTTGTCCTTGCGGTGTGCGAACGCGTGGAGGTGTGCGTGATGAATCGCCTCGATTGCCATGCGCTTCTTCTTCGAGCGTCCAAACCGGTACCCCTTCACCTCCCCGAGGATTTTCCGACGTCGCTTCTGGGCCAAGAGGCCTCCCTTTACTCGTGCCATGTTAAATAGAAGATGTTAAATAGAGAAATAGTAAGTAGTGTCGTTGATTACGCGTTTGCGAGGAAGCGATTCCGCGCGCGGTTCGACATCGTAATAGACTGGGTTCGACTTCGGTTCTGGCGCTGACGCCCCGTCTGGCGGGCGTTGAAATGGTTCTGGCCAGCTTTCCGGGCGACGAGCTTCTTGTTCTTCGTTACCTTGATGCGCTTTGTGTATGATTTGTTGGTTTTCATATGTATTATTGCTCGCCGGACTCTTTCGGACTTTTCAGGGTTTTTCCGCTCACACGCTCGAGGGTCGTGCTGAATCCTTTGGGGCTCCGCTTAATTTCGTCGGCCATTCTATACTCGGCGGGGATAATTTTCAAGAACCGGGAGAGCCGTTCTTTGAGGAACGCTTCGTCCATGTACTTGTACCTGCCCCAGAGGAAGAGGTCCACCTTGACCCGGTGACCTTCCCCGAGCCACTCGGCGACCCGCTTCGCTTTGAGCGCGAGGTCGTGCTCGCCGGTGCCAATTTTCACCTGTACCCCCTTCGTCTCCGTCACGTGGGACTTTGCCTTCACCTCCTTCGCTTTTTTCTGCTCCGCGTACTGGTACTTACCGTAGTCCATTATCTTTGCAACCGGGGGCTGTGCGTTCGGAGAAACCTCGATGAGGTCGAGTTCCGCCTCCTGCGCTACCCGGAGCGCCTCCTCTTTTGAGATGACGCCGAGATTCTCGCCGGCAGGACCGATGACACGAAGCTCCTTTGCTCGTATGAACTGGTTGATGAGTACGCGTTCGTCTTTCAAGGTGTGAAGTCTATGGAAAAAGAGAGCTTCCGCTCTCTTTCGAGATACCCCGAGAATGTACCATAAAAGGGGGCGGCAGGCAACTCTCGGGAATATCCGCCGACTGCGGGTTTTCAGGGGGGGAACAGGAGTGGTATACTGTCCGCACTATGCCAGTACGGCGAAAGAAGGCAGTCGAGCGCGTCGAAACACCCGTGCTCACCTCGTTCTACCTGAAGCTCGTGGGAGCGGGGTTCGTCATTGCTGTTGCAGCATTTTTTATCGGCAGGTCTGACACCGGCCCGATAAACGTTGCGAGCACCATCCAGAGCGCAAATCAGGAGATGATTGATGCCGGAGGGAATCCAATCGACAGCGTCGCGACGGCACCCGAGTCGCTTCGAAATCTCCCGAACGGGGGACTTGTTCCAGCGGACCCCAACGCTGCTCCGACACCCGCGCCAGAACCGACACCGGAGGATCCTGCTTCAACCACTCCGGAAGGCGGTGGAGAGAGGGAAGTGTCTGCAGAGAACACTGACCGTCCTGAAGGGGAGGGAGAACCGGCCGAGGTCGAAGGGGCTGATTCAGCACCGGCGAACTAACCTATGGACCCACTCAAACAGACCGTTATCAACTTCCTCAATGCACACCGGAAGGCGGTCTTCGCCGTTCTCGATAAAGACGGGCTCCCAACAACGTCCCTCATGCTCTACGCCATAGATGATGACCTTACTGTCTACTTCGGCACGCGGAGGGCATTCTCGAAGTACGCGGATATTCTGGCACATCCAACAATCTCACTTTCGGTCATTGAGGAAGCGGTTGATCCCCTCCGCGTGACAGACATTCGCGGCGTGGCGCGGGAAGTTCCGGCGGAAGAGCTCGACACTGTCCATACTTTCTTCAAAACGAAGAACCCTGCAAAGTACTACGTCGAGGGTGCACCCGATTTCACCATGTTCAAGATTACGCCGACGTTTGTACGCTGGCTCGATGCGACGAGCGGAGAGCTTGTGATGAAGGACCTTGACTGTGCCTAGGCATCGAGAGGAGTTGAGGATATTGTCCTCTGGACTTCCTCGTGACACGCACCGTTTGAGAAGATCATGCCACCGACAATACGGTGGTCTTTTGTTCCATAGAAGAGCGGGTTGCCGTTCGTATCGGTTACCCGTCCGCCAGCTTCAGTCGTGATGATTTCCGGTGCACAGACATCCCACTCGCCGAGACTGCCCCACGAGAAAGAAAAGTCGCCCGCACCCTCTGCAATGAGGCCTGCCTTGATACCGATGCTCCCGTGGGGGAGGGTAACTGCTCCGAGTCGTTCGATTGCTGACGCATCCCGGGCCTTGAAGTGGTGGACGCTCCGGATGCACCGGAGCGGGTCTCCGCTGCCCGATACGCTGAGACGCTTCAGTGCACCTCCGTGCTCGAGGTGCGTTCCTTCACCACGCACTGCGTAATAGAGCTTGTCCCAGGCCGGTGCGTAGACGACGCCGAGTACGGGACGTCCGTGTTCGAGGAGTCCAATCATAACGGCAAAGTCCCCGGTCTTCTTGAGGAAGTCTCGGGTGCCGTCAATGGGATCGATGATCCAGAGTCGTTCGGGATACGGAATGGAGATACCTGCACTCGCCTCGGCAGTGGATTCTTCAGAGAGAATCGGCACCCCGGTCTTCTGGAGGCGCATGACGAGAGTGTCGTGCGCTTTCGTATCGGCGACGGTGAGCGGGCTCCCGTCGCCCTTTGTCTCAAAATCGGTCGTCTCGTAGAGCGCCATGACCTCTCGTCCCGCCGCGCGCGCTGCTTCGACTGCTGTGGTGAGGAGTTCATCCATCACTCGAGTATAACAGAACCAGCTCCCCCTGCATCTGGTACACTACAGCGATGAAACGTGCGCTCGGAGCTCTCACCCTCCTCGTCGTTCTTGCGGGTTTTGCGGTACGCGGGCTCTTTTTCGACGCCCCGATTACGAACTATCCGCCGAAGAACGAGAAGATCGTCGCATTCGGCGATTCGCTCGTCTTCGGTACAGGTGCGACGAAGGGTGGGGATTTTGTCTCGCTCGTAGGGAGGCGCCTCCAGAGGCCTGTCGTGAACCTCGGCGTTCCGGGTGACACCACCGCAGACGGGCTCGTGCGAGCGGATGACGTCATCGCCGAGGACCCGGGGGTGGTGCTCCTTCTCCTCGGCGGGAATGACTACCTCCGGCGGATTGAAAAAGAGACGACCGAGGCAAACCTCGCAAAGCTTATGAGGATGTTCCAGGACCGCGGAGCCGTCGTCGTCCTTCTCGGCGTGCGCGGCGGCATCCTCATCGACGGACGTGACGACATGTACCGCGCACTCGCGGAAGAGTACGGTGCCGTGTATGTCGAAGATGTACTCGACGGCATCTTCGGCGACGCCACGCTCATGTACGATGGTATTCATCCGAACGATGCGGGGTATGCCATCATTGCCGAACGTCTCGTCGCGGTGTTCGAAGAAAAGGAGATATAGACATCCGTGGATGTAATTCACGGACAAGTGGATTATTTTCCTAGTTTTTACACCCGTTCCGCCGTACAATACTCCCGTATGTACGAGAACCTTGAGAAGTTTATCCGTGCCGCGAACTACCTCTCGGCAATCCAGCTGTACCTCCAGGATAACTACCTCCTCAAGGAACCGCTCCGGCCGGAACACGTGAAGGAGCGCCTCCTCGGTCACTGGGGCACCTGCCCGGGCATCAATTTCGTCTACGCGCACCTCAACCGCGCCATCAAGGACCACGACCTCAACATGCTCTTCGTGCTCGGACCCGGTCACGGATTCCCGGCCGTCCAGGCGAATCTCTTCATTGAGGGAACGCTCTCAAAGTACTATCCCGAAGTTCCCCGGAATACCGACGGCATCGGCTACATGGCGAAGCAGTTCAGCTGGCCGTACGGTTTTCCCTCACACAGCAATCCCGGTGCACCGGGCGTCATCCTCGAGGGCGGAGAGCTCGGGTACTCGCTCTCGACATCCTACGGTGCAATCCTCGACAATCCCGACCTCATCGTGACCTGCCTCGTCGGTGACGGTGAAGCAGAGACGGGACCCCTGGCGACCGCCTGGCACCTGAACAAGCTCATCGACCCGGCAACGAACGGCGCCGTACTGCCGATTCTCCACCTCAACGGCTACAAGATTTCCGGACCCACCTTCATGGGGAGGATGAGCGACGACGAGCTTTTGAATCTCTTCAGAGGGTACGGGTACGAGCCCCTCATTGTCGATGCGTACCAGACAGAGGATATCCACGGTGAAATGATTCGGACGCTCGATCAGTGCATTGCGAATATCCGCTTCACCCAGCACTGCGCGCGGGAGGGGACGCTCCGCGAGAATCCCCGCTTCCCGATGATCATTCTCCGCACGCCGAAGGGGTGGGGGAGCATCAAGGAGCTCCACGGCAAGAAAATTGAGGACAACTGCCTCTCGCACCAGGTGATTGCCGACATGGCAAAGACAGACGCAACAGAACGTGCGGCGCTCGAGGCGTGGCTCCTCTCGTACAACTTTACTGAACTCTTTGACGGCCAGCAGTTTGTTGCCGACATCGAGGCGCTTGTGCCGCGGCCCGAGCGGAGGATGGGCGACAACCGTCACGCGATGGGAGGAGGTCCTTTTTACCGTCCGCTCCACCTTCCCGATGTCACACCATATGCGAGCGTGGGGACGTGCCGCCCCGATGGAGGTGCGTGCGGTGACGAGAGCAGCATGGGTGCGATTTCAAAGTACATCCGCGACGTCATCCGCGACAACATGAGCGAGCGCAACATCCGCCTCTTTTCGCCGGACGAAACATACTCGAACAAGCTCGACCCGGTCTTCGAGGTGACAAACCGTGCATTCGTTTGGCCGAAACGTCCGTGGGACCGGAACATTGCGAATGACGGACGTGTCCTCGAGATGCTCTCCGAGCACAGTCTCCAGGGTCTCCTCCAGGGATACGTGCTCACCGGGAGGCACGGCATCTTCGCTTCGTACGAAGCGTTCGTTCAGATTGTTGCCTCGATGGCAGACCAGTACGCGAAGTTTCTCACCATTGCGCGCGACGTGCCGTGGCGCGGTGATGTCCCGTCTCTCAACTACATTCTCACCTCCGGCGCGTGGCGACAGGAGCACAACGGCTTCTCGCACCAGAATCCCGGATTCATCGACGACATGCTCCAGCGACAGGGGTGCTTCGTGAACGTGTACTTCCCGGCAGATATGAACACCGCGCTGCGCGTCATCGAACGCGCGCTCGCGTCGAAGAATGAAATGAACATTCTTGTGCTCGAGAAACGGCCGGTGCCGTGCTGGCGAACGCTCTCCGAAGCATCGAAAGACCTCGAGGAGGGGCTCTCCATCTGGGAGTTTGCCTCTGACGATGATCCGCACATGGTCTTCGCCGCTGTCGGCGACTACCTCACGAAGGAGACACTTGCCGCAATCACCATTGTCCGGAACGAGATTCCGAAGATGCGCATGCGCTTCGTGAACATCCTCTCGCTCTCGGCCCTCGGCATCGGGAGTTCGCAGTGCCGCATCCTCACCCACGACGCCGACTACTACTTCACCCCCGACAAACCGGTCGTCATCAACTTCCACGGATACCCGCAGACCATCAAGCAGGTTCTCTTCGATTATGGGGTGAGCTCAACCCGGTTCGAGGTGCGTGGCTATGAGGAACACGGCTCGACGACGACGCCGTTTGATATGCAGGTCAGAAACCGCACTGACCGGTACCACCTCGCCATCGAAGCGTTTCGGGCGGCGGAGAAGCAGGGTGTCATCACGGTGAAGAAGCGCGACGCGCTCATTGCGAAATTTGAAAAAAAGCTCAGCGACCACCGCAACTACATCATGGAGCACGGCGCAGACCCGGAAGACATAACCGACTGGGCATGGACACCACGCTCGTAATCAATCCCGGAAGCTCATCAAAAAAGTACGCGCTCTTTCGGGGCGGACGGGAGGTGCTCTCGATTCTTTTTGAACACACGGAGACCGGGTACGGGAGGTGCACCGAGGTGAATCGGACCCGCCGTCGGTGTGAAGACATCACCGAGCATGCGTACGACGAGGCGCTCGAAGAGGTGCTCCGCATCGCCCGCGCAGAGGGAGTCCTTACGACAGAAACGGACATCCGCGCCGCCGGCGTGCGTGTCGTTGCGCCGGGGACGTACTTTGCGAAACATCGTCTCATGAACGACGAGTACCTCGGCTACCTCCGCGCGCTCGCCGGTGCGGCGCCGCTCCACGTCCCGCACACGCTCAGGGAGTGTGAGACGCTCACCCGCGTCCTCCCCGGAGTTCCAGCGGTCGGCGTATCCGACAGCGCATTTCACGCAACCATGCCCGAGCATGCGCGACGGTACAGCATCCCGGAGGAGGACGCGGGGAAGCATGACGTGTACCGTTTCGGATACCACGGCATCTCTGTCGCATCGGCGGTGCGAAAGGTGAGCGAGCGGTTCGGCACGATTCCGGAGCGCATGATTGTCTGCCATGTCGGGAGCGGCGTCTCGGCGACCGCGCTCCGCGCCGGGAAGAGCATCGATACGACGATGGGGTTTGCTCCCGGCGACGGACTCATCATGGGGTCGCGGGCGGGGGATCTTTCGACGGGCGCGCTCCTCTACCTCATGAAGGCGAAGGGGCTCTCTGCCGATGCAGCCGAGGCGTACGTCACGAAGGAGGGCGGCTTCAGGGGACTCCTCGGACAGAACGACCTCCGCATCGTCCTCGACCGGATGGGCCGCGGCGATGCGTCGGCACGGGTTGCCGTTGAGATGTTTACATATCACCTGAAGAAGGCGATCGGCGCGCTCGCCGCGGCTCTGGGAGGACTCGATGTCGTCGTCCTCACGGCGACCGCTGCGGAGCGGAATCCCACGGTGCGTACGCTTGTTTTGGGCGGACTCGAACACCTCGGCATCCTCATCGACTGGCGTGAGAATGAGGCGCTCATGGGGAGGCCGGGCACGGTGAGTAGGAAAGACAGTGCGGTTGATGTACTCGTCCTCCACACCGAGGAAATGGATGAAATTGCACGCACTGTATCGGCGGTCCTCGCCGGACGGTGAGCCGGGACGGTTTTCGTACCCCTATGGAATCACAGAATTCAAGCATTCGCGCGCTCCTCGCCTCAGCATCCCTCTGTGCGATTCTCGCCATCGCGGCAATCCTCTGGTGGAATCCGGCGGAGCTCGCTCCAGATGAGCTCCGCCGGCAGATTGTCTTCGTCGTTTTCACGCTCATTTTTTCTGCGTCGGTCATCCTCTACCAGTTCCTCCGGACGAGGGACGTCGCCCGTACGCTCGCCCGGCAGATGAGCCGGGACATGGTGACGTACTCCCACGAGCTCTTCTCGACCCTCTACCGGAACAGCTCAGTCCCGTTTATCCTCGTCGACGCAAAGGGGAAGATTGAGTCGACGAACGCGGCGGCGGCGAAGCTCCTTAATGTTGAGCTCGAAGCTCTCAATACGCTCGACGTGTTCTCATTCATCGAGTCCGAGGACGCCACGAAAGCGGCGCTCATCCCGGAGTACTTCAGGCAGGGGAAGATTGTGAACGACCTCGAGGCGGTGGTGCGCCGGCCGGACGGCTCGACGCGGTTTGTCCTCCTCGCATTCTTCTCATTCAAGGACCCGAACGGCACCCGGAAGGGACTTCTCACCCTCATCGACGTCACAAAGCAGAAGATGGTTGACAAGGCGAAGACGGAGTTCGTCTCGCTCGCCTCGCACCAGCTCCGGACGCCGATATCGGCAATGAAGTGGAACATGGAACTTCTCACCA
The DNA here is from genome assembly GCA_964423385.1 of uncultured Candidatus Saccharibacteria bacterium. Lineage (GTDB taxonomy): Bacteria > Patescibacteriota > Minisyncoccia > Phycocordibacterales > UBA918 > Damh-18. The sequence continues at coordinate 11,456 of CAYRER010000012.1, forward strand.
TGGCGGGGAAGGACAACCTCACGCCGCTCCAAACTGAGTACCTCGAGAAGATTACCCGGGGCGTCGAGCGCATGGATATGCTCGTCGGCGACTTCCTCTCGGTTTCGAAGCTCGAGCTCGGTACCCTCACCGCTCAGCTCACCTCCTTCGGCGCGGGACAGTTTATTAGAGGCATCTACGAAGAGCACCGTCCGCTCGCCGAGAAGAAGAGTGTTCGCATCGACCTTACTGTTGCGGGTGCAGAGGGGAATATCACTTCCGACTCACACCTCCTCCATATGATTGTGTCAAACCTGGTATCGAACGCGGTGAAGTACACCCCCGCCGGGGGAACGGTTCGTCTCTCTGCCGTGCTCGACGGCACAAATCTCACCGTCGAGGTGGGAGATACCGGCATGGGCATCCCGAAGGAGGAGCAGGATATGCTCTTCTCGAAGCTCTTCCGCGCATCGAACGCGAAGCGCGAGGTGACCGACGGCACGGGCTTAGGTCTCTACATCGTGAAGGAAGCGGTGAAAGTGCTCCGGGGAACCATCAGCTTCACTTCCGAGGTCGGCGTCGGGACGACCTTCGTGGTCGTGTTGCCGAGGTGACGTCCGAGGCGGTATGCTAGGGGGATAGTTTAGTATCCGAGGAGACGTGTAACGCACACTATGAATACAGACAAAAAAGTGCTCATCGTTGAAGACGAGCAGGACCTTCGGGACGCGGTTGTGACCGCGCTCGGCTATGAGGGAATACCGACGCTCCAGGCAGTCGACGGCGAGGAAGGTCTCGCCATGGCACTCCGCGAGCATCCGGCGCTCATTCTCCTCGACATCACCATGCCGAAGATGAACGGGCTCGACCTTCTCCGGGCGCTCCGGAAGGACGACTGGGGAAGGGATGCCCAGGTCGTTGTCATGACCGCGAGCGCCGGACTCGAGAAGGTTGCAGAGGTCATCGAAGCAGGCGGAAATGAGTACATTCAGAAGACCGACATCACGCTCGCGGGCATCGTCATGAAAGTGAAGGAAAAGCTCGGCATGTAGGGCCGAAGGTACGCGCGCGGATTCGAGAAAGGCGCCGGGGGCGCCTTTCTGCGTTTTATGCGAGCGCGATGATGATGGTTCTAAGCGAGAGGAGGATGATGAGCGAGCCCACAAGGATGCCGACGGTGCGGTGCGAGAGCCGCTTCGTGAGGTAGGCGCCGAGAGGTGCGGCAATGAGCCCGCCCACAACCATGGGAATCACGATGGAGAGCTCGATGGTCGGGAGGGAGAGGAAGAAGGTGACCGAAATAGCGAAGGTGACGAAGAACTCGGCGAAGTTCACCGAACCGATAACCTGTTGGGGGTGAGCGTTCCGGAGGATGAGGGTCGGCGTCGTAATTGGCCCCCACCCGCCGCCGCCGATGGCATCAACAAACGACGAGACGAACCCGAGGGGCATGAGGTGGCGCACCCGCGGACGCTCGTACTCGGTGTCGAGAAGCTCGCGTTTCCGGGTGAATTTCACGATGATGAGGATACCGAGGAGGAGAAGTATGAGGGAGATGATGGGGCGGATGAATACGTAGTCCTCGAAGCGGACCGCGCTCCAGGCGCCGAGGGCGCCGCCGAAGACGCCAGGGATGGCGAGGAACGCAAATATTTTCTGGTCGAAGTTCCCCATCTTGAAGTGGGAGAGTCCGGAGAAGAGTGTGGTGAAAACTTCGGCGAGGTGGACCGATGCGCTCGCGACTGCGGTGCCGACCCCGATTGAGAGGAGGAGCGTCGTGAGTGAGACGCCGTACCCCATGCCGATACCGCCATCGATGACGGTCGCGACCATCGCGAATATGAGGACGAGTCCGTGCTGAATGGTTTTATCTCCCATACGGGTGCAGGTTAGATGAGTATACTACGTGGTGTAACGGCCGGGGCGGGGTAAAGGTGACACGAAAAAATCCGCGGTAGCGGATTTTTTCGTGGAGTGCCGGAGCTAGATGTTGAAGTGCTTCGCGAACTGGCCGAGGAACGGGAGCTCCTTCTCCTGGTTTTGGACGACGTTTACGATGCCGATGATTGAGAACACGAGCATCGCGATGTTCACGAGTCCGAGAACGGGGATGAGTATCCACATGACCATGCCGAGCACCCACACGGCGAGCTCGATGACGACGAGGACGAGGCCTTGCCTGATGTGGAACTTCACGAACGGATCGTTCTTTGCGAGGAGGTACGGAATAACGACGAGGATGCCGATGTACGCGAGGATGCCCATGAGCATCCGGTTGTTTCCCGCCGAGGCCTGTGCGGAATCCTGCGCCGGCGTTCCTCCTGCCGGTGCTCCGCTACCCGTGTTCTGGTTCATGTTCTGCTGTGCGTTCTGCTCTCCTTCCATACGAATGGGTTTTTATGTAGCTACGTAATAAATGCTTGGGAGTAATTGTATGCTATTCCTGCCGAGTCGCAACATCGGTGGGGGCAAATCCAGGGTCCAGAACACAGACTCCTCCGGCGAGGGGCCGGGGGAGTCTGGTTCATTTGTGGCGTCAGGTTCGTAAGTCGCTACGCTCCTAACGACCTCCTGCCCGGCCTCGCGGTTTCGCCTCCTCGTGGTCGGCGAAACATTGCTCCGCCCTCCACACACGAAAAAACGATGCGCAGGCATCGTTTTCTCAGTTTTGTGTGGTCACGAGTTGCTAAGCGGAATTCCAGTTTCACCGGAATTCCACTAAGCACTCTCGACCCCGGCTCGTCTGTTTTTTGCATTGGGAATAGCAAAAAACATGACTCCGCCCTCCACACACGAAAAAACGATGCGCAGGCATCGTTTTCTCAGTTTAGTGGACGATACTGGATTCGATTCTTACAGAATCAGTTCAGGTTGTATGGCGGTTTCTCCCCTTCGGTCGAAACCGCCGACAACCTCTTCGAATCCAGGGTCCAGAACATAAAATTTCCCCGGCAAAATACCGGGGAAATTTTAGTTCAGTGGACGATACTGGATTCGA
>CAYRER010000012.1:14532-18035 GCA_964423385.1 uncultured Candidatus Saccharibacteria bacterium
TTTCCCCGGCAAAATACCGGGGAAATTTTAGTTCAGTGGACGATACTGGATTCGATTCTTACAGAATCAGTTCAGGTTGTATGGCGGTTTCTCCCCTTCGGTCGAAACCGCCGACAACCTCTTCGAATCCAGGGTCCAGAACATAAAATTTCCCCGGCAAAATACCGGGGAAATTTTAGTTCAGTGGACGATACTGGATTCGAACCAGTGACCTCTCCGATGTGAACGGAACGCTCTAACCAGCTGAGCTAATCGTCCGCGGCGACCAGTATAGCAGGCATTGTGCTTGGATTCTATTTCGAGGTGAACTGATAGACACCCTCCCATTGCTCGGGAAGGTGCGTGCGGTACTCCCGACTCCGCCCGAGGAGGACCTGAGTGGGACCGTCTTCACCTCGCGCGAGCACCGACTCACCGAGGGTGACGGCTGTATCCCAATCGCCCTGGTAGTACGCTTCGCGGAGCTTTTCGAAGTCCTCGAGTATCGTGCGCACAAATGTCTCACGCTTCCGTTCGACGATTTCAAATACTGCGACCGGCTTCGTTTTCCCCTTCACGGTCACCCGGTCGATTTCGCGGTAGAGGATGCCGTTGGGGACCCTCTCTTTTATGAGTGACGCAATGGTCATTTCGCTCACGAGGATACGGACACCGTACGTCTTTGTCTGTCCCTCGAGGCGCGAGCCGAGATTTACCGCGTCGCCCATGATGGTGTAGTCAAAGCGCTGTGCCGAGCCCATGTTGCCGACGATGACCGTGCCGGTATTGAGTCCTATGCCGATATTGATGGCGGGTTGACCGGAAGACGTTGTTTCCCGGTTAAATTCATCGAGGGATTCAAGCATGGCGAGGGAGCTCTGTATTGCTCTCTCAGCGTGCCTGGGGTCGGGGAGGGGAGCACCCCAGAACGCCATAATGGCGTCTCCGATGTACTTGTCGACGACCCCGCCATCCCTGAGGATGATGTCGGTCATCCGGGTGAGGTAGCGGTTGAGGAGTTTCGTGAGCTCAGAGGGCGAGAGTTTTTCGGAGAGCGTGGTGAATCCCCGAATGTCGCTGAAGAAGACTGTTACCTCCGCCTCGACGCCACCGAGCGCGACTTTCTCAGGGTCCTTGAGGAGCTCGTCGAGGACCGCTTTCGATACGTACTTCGAGAAGACGCCCTTAATTTCCCGGCGTTCACGTTCGAGGATGAAGTATCGGACGCTGAATGAAGCGAGCGAGGAGAGCACGAGCGTGAGCGTTGTGTACACGAGGTGGGCGCGGATGCCCTGCTCAAAGAGTACGACGACGAGGACGGTGTTTGCACACAGGAGGAAGAGTGCACCGGGAAGAGTGACGAAGACATTTCGGATGTAGAAGAAGAGGAGCGAGGGGAGGATGATGAGAGCAGCTATCCAGAGCAGTGAGGCGGGAAACGAAAGGTCGCGGAGCCGGTGCCCCGAAAGGAGCATGTTGCCGATTTGGGCCTGAATCTCGACCCCGGCCATTGCGGTCCCGGCCGAAACGGGAGTCGTCTGCTCATCGTGGAGGTCTGCCGCGGTCGCTCCGACAAACACGTACGCGCCGGCAAATGTTTCCGGAGGGACAGCGCCGAGAGCAACATCGCTGAACGAGAGGTGTTGTACGGTGCCGGGCGCGCCGCTCCAGACAACGTGTTCGATAGTACCGGCTCCGTCCGTACCGATGACCTGCGTCGAGAAACTCGGGACGAGTGTTCCTTCCGGCGAGAGGATGGCGTCGGGGAATCTTCGCACGATACCGTCCCGGTCCTTGATGAGGTTCACGTGTCCGAATGTAACCCGGTCTCCCGAAAACCGGGGAAGGGTACTGAGGAGCGATTCTGCCCTCGGCACGGTCTCGCCCCGTATCCGGAGCGTGAGCGCTTCGGCGGGGAGCACAATGGGGACGGGACTCTCCCGGAGAACCTTCTCCAGAGCACTGTCATCAGCTTCGCCGAGTCGTGATGGGTCTGCAAAGATGATGTCGACGCCGATACTCGCGGGGTCTCCCGCAGCGATGTTTCGGATGCCGTCTGCGATGACGGCGCGGGGAAGAGGCCACTGTCCGAGTTCTGCGAGTGATTTTGCATCAATGCCGACGATGATGATGCGGGAATCAACGGGCCGCGGGCCAAAGAGCCGGTCTGTGAGCGAAAGCTCGAGTCCGCTGAAGAGGCCGAGGGAAACGATTCCCGCGATGACGATTGAGAGACAGGTCCAGACTGCTCCGAGTGTGCGAAATTTCATCCTTCTTGAATGCCCTGAATGATTCTCGGCTTGACTTCGAAGATTTCAGTAGAAGCATCAAGCTCTACGCCGGTCGCCGGGTCTTTCCACACCGCGCGGATGCTCCCGTATCCTCGCCCAAGCTCCGAAACGCTCGTGCCGAGGAGCGGGTCGAAGATGTACCCGCGCATGCTCCCCACGTTTCCGATGACGCTCCAGCTGACCGCGGTGCTCGCCTCCTTCCTCGTCCCGTCGGAGTACACCACCCAGGCGGTGAGGGGTATCGAGGTGCCCTCGACGATGCCCGGGAGGGGAACAGAGGAAGTGATGTCGATTGAGACCGGCTTCGGAGCGGCGACCGCCGTCGGAGACGGTATCGTCGGGACGCTCACGGGAGCGCTCTCCGCGGGAGTGCTGACGGTTTCCGTTTCTATCTCCGCGTCTCCCGTACCCTTCGCTTCGGTTTTCTCAAGTTCTTTGAGCTCTTTCCGAATTTCATTCTTCTTCACCCACGGGTTGTTCCTGTCGTCGTCGGTGCGCTTTCGCGCGCCGGGGAACCCTTTGGTCTTGTCGCGCGCGTCATCGTCGCCGATGACGACCACCTCGTCTTCAGCGAGGCCGAGCTTCCGCTTTTCGTCGCGCTCACCGGTGTCGGGGTCCTTGAGCGTGAGTTCGATGGTGTGCTCTGAGCCGATGATGGTTGTCTTCTTGTCGGGGTGTGCCTCCATGCCGAAGGCGGTACCGCGGACGGTTGCAACGACGTTTGAGGTTTCAACTTCCCAGGTTGATTCAGGCGTAACCAGGGCGACGATGCTCGACCACACCCGGCCGATTGAGAGCTTTGCGCTTACCGTAAGGCCCCCGTTCTCCGGTGTGTATGACGCAGCGGCGACAGAAATCTCCGAGTTCTCATCGAGACGGAGCTCCGAGCCGTCGGGGAAGGAGGCAACCGCAGACCCTCCGGCCTTGGCGGTGAGCGTAAACGGCGGCTGGATTTCCTCTGGTGCGCCGAGCGTGCGCGTGTTTCCGTCTTGGGTCAGAGAAACTTCTCCGGAAGTGACGGTGACGAGCGGCGCTTTTGTCAGCGGAGCTTCGGAAGCCGGCGCAGGTTCATTCTTGGTGGACGTCGCGAGTACAAACACGAGGGCGAGAAGTGCGAGTGCGCCTCCGCCGATGAGAAGTTTTTTCATATTCAAATTATATGCCTCTCGGGGAGGGATGGCTAGAATGCAAAACCAGCCGCCTCCAAAGGGGCGGCCGGTTCTTTAATGTGGA
>CAYRER010000012.1:18135-26795 GCA_964423385.1 uncultured Candidatus Saccharibacteria bacterium
ATGTGGAGATGGTGGAAATCGAATCCACGTCCGAGAATGTCCGTACGCATGAATCTACAGTGCGTAGTTCATCTTTTGATTTAGAGCAGGCGGTAAAAGTAGAACGAAATAACGCCAGCTCGAGCTCCGAAGAATTCGGGTGCGCCCGGGAACCAGGGGCGCACCTAGAGTCTCGTGTTTATATCACCACACGTATTCCTAGAGACATCGAATAGTGTGACGCGCACAGCGAGCGGTTACGCTACAGCTGGTGCGAATCCAAACGCGTGAGCGTAAGGACTTGGTACGCTTTTCTTAGCACGTACTGTTTGAATGAATTTTTACAGAACTGCCACATTCGGCACATTACTTTGTCGACTACGTCGCTTGTCCGCTCACAATATTCTTCAATATTGCTCGCGTCCGCGCTCCTTGTCTTCGCGTACTGTACTCGAATGTGACAGTTCTGACGAAGGTACATTCAACTTCGGCACTGCACATACGAAACGGGGCAAACCGTCTAAGCCTGTCATCCCCTCACAACCGCGGACGCGGGTCCGGGACTGGGAGGAAACTTCTGACTACTTGTGCTTCCACTTGAACTCGCGTTCGAGGTCGCGCTTCACGTCCTTCTTCTGGATACTCTGACGTTTGTCCGCCTTTTTCTTACCGCGCGCAATCGCGATTTCGAGCTTCAATTTTGGACCTTTATTATACCACTTTATAGGTACTATTGTCAAACCCTGTTTCTCGCTCTTTGTTTCGAGTTCCTTGATTTCTTTCTCGGTGAGGAGGAGCTTCCGGACCCGCTCCGGTTCGTAGTCTTTCCGCGTATTCTTCACCTGGAAGGCGGGGATGGACGCACCGACGAGAAATGCCTCGCCGCCGCGGACGACGACGTGTGCGCCGTCGAGCTTCCCCTGGCCGGCACGGAGGGACTTCACCTCGGTACCCAACAGGGAAACACCCGCCTCAAAACGTTCGAGGAGCTCAAAATCGAAGGTCGCGCGCTTGTTTCCCGGCAGTGTCATGGTGGGGATACTATAGCTTGCGCCTCCTGCTTCGGCAATTACTTGAGTTCGTACGGAATCCACCACACCTGGTTCTCTTTCATCACGTACGTACCGAACCAGTTTCCATCTTCGCTGAATGCTCCGATTGGTCCGACCCAGGCATCAAGAAGCGTTCCATTGAGGACGTATTCCTTTCCGTCGATGACGATACGTTTCTCACCGCTGACGAGGTAGACCACATGTGTTCCGTCGGGGGAGAAGAGGTCCCTGTTCCTGATCATCCCCGTCGCGAGGCCGTTGTATACCCGGCTCTCGCTTCCGTTGACGACAACCTTGCTCTCCCAGTCTACGTTGAGACCTCCGGACACATTGCGTCCGAGTACGTACACGATGTCGCCGGTTTCCTCGCTCACCCAGACACTGTCCTCAATAATGAAAAAGGCAGTTTTATCTTCCGGATACTCCGGGAGACTCACCAGGATTTTTCCGTTTTTGACGATAACATCGTTTCCAGCGTCGTCGCTTGCCCAGTACACGTACCCGCCGTCGTGGAGCCACGTGAATCTCTTCACGCTGTCCCACGGGCCTGCCGGTTGCCCGTCTATGACCACGTACGCTGTCTTTCCGTTCCAGCCCTTTCCCGAGTCGTGCTCCGAGATGTACGCGAGATGCTTTCCGTCGTCGCTGAGACGCAGGCTCGTAATCCGGGCGCCGGCGGGCTGTACCGGGTAGGTCTTTGGTTCGCGTCCGAAGACGCGGACGGACTCGTTTCCGGTTGAGCCGTAGAAGTGGCTCCCGTCAACGACCGCAATCTGCTCGCCATTCTCTGAAATGCGATAGAGAGGCGGCGTCGTTTCATTGTCGAGGAACGGCAGGAGGAATTCTGCCGTGGCAACGTCGATTCCTCCGGCAATTTCCTCCTCGTTCTCGAAGAATGCGGCAGTCTCTTCTCCGAACGCGAGGTAGAGTACGGTCCCATTCTCCCGGACATTCAGAACTCGTATGAACGCAATCGGGTCATTGTACTTCCACTTCGGGTAGAATTCACGGTACCCCTCAGGCGAAGACACGAGCACTTCGGACTTGTCACCGTTGATGACCGGAAAGGCGATGTGCCGTTCGTCCCGGTAGAAGACGAGGTTAATCCACTCGTCTTTTCCCAGGGAGGCGTTTCCCTGCGGAATTGGTACGGAGAAGTGTTTGTTGTCGTACGACCAGGAAACGTACCCGTCGTCCTCACCGAGGAGGACGGTCTTTCCTGTTCCACTCACGAGCATCGCGATGAGGCGGTCGATGTACAGTGTCTCCAGTATTTTCTTCCCGGTCTCGATTTCCTCTATAACGTAGCGCACCTTTGTACTGCTCGTGCTCTGCTCCATGTACGCGAAGTAGTTTCCGTCTCCAACAGCAATCCCGAAGCCATCCAGCTCCCGCATCTTCCCCGGCAGCCCAGCAACAAGTATCTCGCCCCCATCTTTTTTAATGAGAGGTAGGGTCGCCATGTACCCTTTTCCATCAAACGTAAAGTAGCCCACCTCGCTCAAGAGTCTCTTTGTTCCCTCAACATCGTATGAAGAGAGGTCGAGGAGCATTGTTGCCTGGGTATTGAAACCGGTGGGTACGTTCTCCTCAGCATCTTCTGCGGACACGTCGGCACCTCCAGGTGCTTCCGGAAGGGGAGACTCCTTCGTAAGGGAGAGCGCGTAGACCGCCGCTGTAAGGAGAGAGAGTGCGATAACGACGCCGAGGACGACCAGTATTCGCTTAGCGGGAAGTTTGGTTCCTCCCGAGGTGTCGGCGGTCGGAGCGTGGGGAGATTGCGGTTCCGTTCTGAGGGCAGTGAATGCCTCCGCAACGTGTTCGGGAGCCCATCCTGCCCCCAGGAGCTTCTGCCGGATTACCTCTGGGGCAACACCAAGCCCCGTTTCACTCCGGATGTAGGCAATAAGCTCGGACTCCGTTGGTTCCATACCCATAATGGTAGCACGCCCAAGAAATCCCCCGGACTGTTTTCGGGATAAGTGTCGGCACTCACTGTGTCTCGCAAAACAAGGGGTTTTATGTATAATGGGGCCCATGTCAAAACAGCAGGAAAATGACGAAAACCAGGGCTCTCCGGCTGAGAACGGCACCCCCTTGGGCTCAAACGGAAAGGAGGAAAAGAAGGAACGGCGGGAGAAGCGTCGGATGAACATTCGCGTGCCTGAAAAGATGCCCATCGGCCCAGGCAACTTCTGGAACAACATCCTCTCGACGGTGCTCTTCCTCATCGCACTCACCTTTGTGTACTCGTATCTCACCGAGGGGCAGGTGAAGCCGACGGAACTCTCAATTTCTCAGGTTGCTGAAGAGGTGAAGGCGGGGGAGGTGAGGGAAATTGTCGTTCAGGGCTCCAAGCTCCACATAAAGTACACCGACGAAACGAAGACGGAGGGAGTCTCAAAGAAGGAGAATGATGCGGCGGTCACGGAGTCGCTCGCAAACCTCGGCGTCACCGTTGAGCAGATTTCAAGAGTCGCCATCAACATAGAGAACGAGACAGGATTCCGTTTCTGGTTTGCGAACCTCGCCCCCTTCCTCTTCCCCCTCATCCTCCTCGGCGTCATCATCTGGTTTTTCACGCGCTCGGTGAAGGGTGCGGGTATGCAGGCGATGAGCTTTGGCTCGTCGAAGGCGCGCGTCATCTACCCCGACGACACGACACAGAAGGTGACGTTCAAGGATGTCGCCGGCGCGAAGGAGGCGAAGCAGGAGCTCGAAGAGATTGTCGACTTCCTCAAGAACCCGAAGAAGTTCCTCGACATCGGCGCCCAGATTCCGAAGGGCGTCATGATGATGGGTGCGCCGGGCACGGGGAAGACCTTGCTCGCGCGCGCGGTTGCCGGTGAGGCGGGCGTACCGTTCTTCTCGATCTCCGGCTCCGAGTTCGTCGAGATGTTTGTCGGCGTCGGCGCATCACGCGTCCGCGACCTCTTCAATATGGCGAAGAAGGCGGCGCCTGCGATTATCTTCGTTGATGAGATTGATGCCGTCGGCCGCGTCCGCGGGACGGGCATCGGCGGCGGGAACGATGAGCGCGAGCAGACCCTGAATCAGATTCTCGTCGAGATGGACGGCTTCGAGCCCAATGAAAAGGTGGTCGTTATGGCGGCGACGAACCGGCCGGACGTCCTCGACCCGGCGCTCCTCCGACCTGGCCGGTTCGACCGGCGCGTCACCATCGACCTCCCTGACCGGAATGACCGAAAGGCAATCCTCGAAGTTCATGCACGGAAGAAGCCCTTGCAGGAAGACGTGAACCTCGACGTCATCGCACAGCGGACGCCTGGATTCTCCGGTGCCGACCTCTACTCCCTCATGAACGAGGCGGCGATTCTCGCCGCACGCGAGAATCGGAAGAAGGTCGGCCAGTTCGACCTCATCCGCTCCATTGAGAAGGTGATGCTCGGTCCGGAGCGGAAGAGCCATGTGCTCTCACGCAGGGAGCGCGAAATTACCGCGTACCACGAAGCGGGGCATGCCCTGGTCGCATCGGTCCTCCCGTACGCCGACCCGGTTCAGAAGATTTCTATCATTTCCCGCGGCCGTGCGGCTGGATACACCCTGAAGCTCCCCGACGAAGACCGCCGCATGCAGTCGCGGAAGGAGTTTCTCGACGATATCGCGATGACGCTCGGAGGATACGTGACAGAGGAAATGATGTTTGATGATCTCACGACGGGGCCGTCGAACGACCTCCAGGTCATCGCAAACCTCGCCCGCGACATGGTGACGAAGTACGGCATGAGCAAGCAGTTCGGCCCGGTCGCACTCGAGGGCACCGGAGGACGCCTCATCGGCGGTGGTGTTTCGGAGGACCGCGGCTACTCGCTCGAAGTCGCGAAGCAGATTGACGACGAGGTGCGCAGCATCATCGAGGACGCCAAGGCGCGTGCCCGGGAGATTCTCACGAAGCACCGGAAGGCGCTCGACGCGGTTGCGAAGCGGCTCCTCGAGGTGGAGACCCTCGAGCGCGACGAGTACGAGGCGATTCTGAAGCAGGAGGGCGTTCCCATCCGCGATGCGTACAAGGAAATGCGCGAGAAGGAAGAGCGTCTCGGCGACCCGTCACGGGCGCTCGAGATGACGCCGGACACCGACACGCTCGCGGGGAAATAACTAAGTAGAGCATAAAAAACCCCGAGGCCAGAGGCCTCGGGGTTTTTATGTTTCTTTTCCTATAGGGTCCGGTCGGAAATGATGCGTCCGTCTTCCATGTCGACGATGCGGTTGCAGTACTTCGTGTACTCCTCCTCGTGGGTCACCATGACGATGGTCTGACCCTGTGTGTTGAGGTCGCCCAAGAGCTCGATGACGGCGCGTCCAGAGATGCTGTCGAGGTTGGCGGTCGGCTCGTCGGCAAAGATGATCTTCGGCTTGCCGGCGAGCGCGCGGGCAACCGAGACGCGCTGCTGCTCCCCGCCGGAGAGCTGAGAGGGGAGATTGTCGTATTTCCCGGGGAGGCCGACAGACTCGAGGGATGCGTCGGCCGTTGCCCGTGCAACCTCCCAGTCGAGCCCGCGCATGAGGAGCGGAATCATGATGTTCTCGCGTGCGGAGAGGTCGGGGACGAGGGCGTAGTCCTGGAAGACGTACCCCAAGGTACGGAGACGGAATTCGGTCTGCTCGCGCTCGGAGAGGGTGGCGACGTTCACGCCGTCGACGGTGAGGTGCCCCTCGGTCGGGTGGTCGAGAACGGAGAGCTGGTACATGAGGGTCGATTTGCCGGCACCCGATTTGCCCATGATGGCGACGAATTCCCCCGCGCTCACGGTGAGATTAATTCCCTTGAGGACGTGCGTCATGAGATCGCCCTCCCCAAATTTTCTATGAATGTTGTGTGCTTCGATGATGTTCATACTATTTTCTACCGAGGATTGAATTGAGCGTGTTCTGCCGGGTGATGAGCTTTGCGGGAAGGTAGCCGGCGATGAGCGTGATGATGAAAAGGACGAGGAACTTGTAGAAGGTACTCATCGGATCGGCGACGAGGACGCCCTCGCTGAAGGGGAACTGAATCGGGTTCGCATCAAAGTAGGGGATGAACACGACGTACGTGAGGACCGCGCCGATGGCGGAGCCCGTGAGGGCGTAGAAGGCCGCCTGCATGACGTAGGCGATTTCAATCGCACGTTCGTCGATGCCGATACCCTTCAAAATGCCGATGTGCCGCCGCCGTGAGAGCGCGTTGATGAAGATGATAATGAAAATAGTGATAGACGCGACGACGATGCCGATGGAGCCGGTGAACGTGCCGAGGAGGTTCATGGTGTTCTTGATGTCCGCGAGAAATTTCGGAACCCCCTCTTCGAATGTCTGGATTTTTGCGAATCGGTCGAATCCGCTTGCGACGAGCGACTCCTTCACGGCGACATTCTCGGCAGGGTTCTCGAGCCGCGTCACAATGATGTCCGCGTTCTGGTCGAGCCGGCCGAAGAGGCGTCGGAACTCGCGCTCGGGAATGTACGTGTTGAGGTTGATGTCGTCCACCTTCGACTGGAGGACGCCCTTCACGGTGAACTCCTTCGATACGTCGCCGACGGTGAGGCGCACGGTGTCGCCCGGATGGACGTCCTCGACCGTCTCAAAGATGTCGCCGTAGAGCTCCGCGTACTGGGAGAGGTAGTACACGCCGATGATTATTTTTCCCTCTTCGTCGGGATTCAGGTACTCGCCCTCGACGATGTAGTCGGAGAGGTTGGTCATTGCGTCTTCCGCCTCGACGTCGATGCCGGTGACTTTCACGTTCGCGATGTCTGCCTCTCCGCTTAAGTCCCGCCGCTCCTTGTAGTTTGCCTCAATCTCTCCGCCTCCGGTGTACCGCACCGCGTGCGCCCTGATTTCCGGGTACTGTGCAATCTCGCGGAGAATGGTCGGCGTCTCGAGGATGTGGTCTTCGCCGTCCTTAGGTGAAATGGTGAGGTCGCCGTACGCGTTCTCGCGGACGGCGCGCTCCGCGCCGACGATGAGGCCGACCAAGACGCCCGAGACCGCGATGAGGTTGAGGAAGGTGAACATCATCACGAAGATGATGAGTAGGGTCGTCCACCCGCTCGCACGCTGAACCTGCCTCACGCCGAGGAGGAGCCCGATGCGTATCGTGCGGAACGGGAGCATAGGTTACGGTGCGATGACGGTCGTCCCGGGGTCGATGCCTTCGACCGCGGCGAACCCATCGTTGCCGGTGAAGGTTACGGTCACCGGTCGGGATACCGCCGCGGTCCCCTCTGGGACGAGGACGGTGTAGGAGCCCTCGTCACCCGTGAGGTACCGCTTCGGCAGGCGCGTCACGTTAAGACGCTCCTCGACGATGATGTCGATGTCGGCGTTGAGGCCGCTTCGGAGCCAGGAGAGGTCTTCATCGAGCATAAGCTTCGCCTCGAAGTACGAGACGCCGTCAATCTCGCGGGCGAGCGGAGAGATGAAGGTGAGGGTGGCCTGGTGGCTCTCATCCTGCCGGGCATCAAAGATGATGCGCGCTTTCTGTCCGACGTCCACGTGCGTGATATCGATTTCGGGAATGAGCGCGGTGAGCTCGAACGCGCTCCCGGAGACCAGGGTCACTGCCGGAGAGGTGCCGAGCGACTCGCCGGGAACTGCATCGACGTGGCTCACCGTGCCGTTAAACGGCGCGCGGAGCACCTGCTTCTCGATGAGCGCCGCCGCGGCGGAGAGTCGTGCCTGTGCCTGGAGCACCAGAGCCCCGCTCCGTGCAAGGGCTTCCGAGCGCGGTGCCGCGGTGTCGAGCGTCTCGTTCTGCTTCGCGAGCGCGAGCTTCTGCTCCGCCTCACGGACCGCGTTTGCACGCTCGGTGAGCGCGAGGTTGTACGCATTGAGATTTGCGACATATGAGGCGCCGAGTGTATTCGGAATGTCGATGGTCCACTCGGAATTCCCGTAGCTCACGCCAGCGGTGAATCTGAGTGCAAGCCCGCACGTGCCAAACAAGTCGGCGGATTCGGTGAAGGCAGTATCAGTACCCGACTCAAGACCGGAAAAGCGGTACGAGTATCCGGAGCTCGCTCCGGAGGAGTACGTCTTGAGCCGGTACGAACCCTCTTTCCCGCACGCGTAAACGCCCGAGACGGTGGGCGGAGTATCGTTGTTCCCGCTGTCGACGGGTCGGGCCTCGAGGTCTGACGAGAGGAGCGTCCGGTACGCGCTCGCGACACGCTCGTTCTGCTCGCCCGTGACGCGCACGAGGTCTTCCTCGGCGATTTCAGCGGTCGTCTTTGTAATGTCGCGCTCTTCGGGCCGGAGGCCGGCCACGAGCTCGCGCTCATTCGCTTCGGCAATGAGGAGTGCGGCGTACGCATCCCGGTACTCTGCCGTGAGGTCATTGTGGACGAGCGAGGCGAGCACCTGTCCCTTCGTCACCGTGTCGCCCTCTCTGACGAGAACCTCGGCGACCGTGCCCGAGACGGGGAAGGCGAGCTCGGCGCTCTCGATCGCGTCGATGGCGCCCGAGACCGAGATGAGGTTCCGCACGTCCCCGGTCGAGACCGTGTCGGTCGTCCAGTCGGGAGTGTCATTTCCTCTGGTGAAGAGCACGAGGGTGATGACGATGAACAGCGCTCCGATGGCGTACACTTTTCGTGCACGAAGAAAATCCTTAATCCGTTGCATATG
>CAYRER010000013.1:0-3883 GCA_964423385.1 uncultured Candidatus Saccharibacteria bacterium
TTTTTTTATTTCTTTCCGCCGAGGAGCGCGAGCGCGTCTTCGATGGAGAACTTCTCGATGTCGGTGCCGTCGGGGAGCCACACGCGTGCAAACCCCTTCTTGAGGTACCGACCCGACTTCGATTCAAAAATTTTAATCATCTTCCGCGTCTTCGGGTTAAGTCCGACCTCGCGGAGGAGCTTCTCGCCCGAGCGGGTCTTCTTCGGCTCCTTGAGAATCTGGAGCGCCCGCTCGAACGTAATGTCGTAGGGGTTATCTCCGCCCTTGAGCGAGCGGAAGTCGCCGGCGTGCCCGATGTACGGGCCGAAGCGTCCGGTGTTCGCAACGACCGGCTCGCCGGTCTCCGGGTGCTTCCCGAGCTCGCGGGGGAGGCGGAGGTACTGAACCGCGTCCTCGAGGGTCACCTCGGAGAGTACTTTGCCCTTCGGTACGCTCGCGCGCTTCGGTGAGACCGCCTTCTTATGCCCCAGGGCACCTTCTCGGTCTCTGGCCTTCACCTTGCCTTTTACTTTTTCAGGCGTCTTACCGAGCTGAACGTACGGGCCGAAGCGTCCGGTGAGGAGGTAGATGTTCTCGCCGGTCTCTGGATGTTTTCCCAAGGGTGCATCTTCGCGGAGCTCCGTGCCGTCAATCGCGCGTGCGCCGGCACAGTCGGGGTAGGTACTGCACGAGAGGAACTTTCCGCCGCGGCCGAGCTTCACCACCATGTCCTTTCCGCAGAGCGGGCAGGGGAATTCTTTTGGTCCTGCGCCGAGGTTCGTGATTTTCTCTATATTTTCTTTTGCATCGACGGCTTTCTTGAACGGTGTGTAGAAATCGGCGAGCGTCTTCACGTACGCGCGCTTTCCCTCGGCAATCTCGTCGAGCTCGTCTTCCATCTCGCTCGTGAAAGTGTCGCCGATGTACTCGCCGAAGTGCTCTTCGAGGAACGAAGAAACGAGGTCGCCGACATCGGTCGGGAGGAGGGTCCGGCCTTCCTTCGTGACGTACCCGCGCTCAATGATGGTGCCCATGATGGACGCGTACGTCGACGGCCTGCCGATGCCGCGCTTCTCGAGTTCTTTGATGAGTCCGGCTTCGGTGTACCGCGATGGCGGCTGGGTCTCCTTGCCTTCATACGAAAGTTCAATAAGTTGCAAAGGGTCACCCTTTGCAAGCTTCGGGACTTCTATGTCTTCACCCCTCGCCCGCGTATCGACGGCGAGCCAGCCGGGGAAGATAACGCGCGACCCGGTTGCGGTGAAGTCGGGGATAGTTTGCTCCGAGTCCACGATGTTTGCGGTGACTTTCGTACGCTCGACGAGGGCGTCTGTCATCTGCGAAGAGACGGCGCGCTCCCAGATGAGCTCATAGAGACGCTTCTGATCGTCGGTATGGCCGGCCACGCGCTTGCCGAAGTTTGTCGGACGCACCGCTTCGTGCGCCTCCTGTGCAGACTTGCTCTTCGTCTTCCACTTCCGCGGGTGCACGTATTCCTTCCCGAACTCTTTGTGGAGAAGGGCGACAATCTGCTTCACTGCCACATCGCTCATATTGGTTGAGTCGGTGCGCATGTACGTAATGAAGCCGGCCTCATAGAGTTTTTGTGCCGCGCCCATGGTGCGTGACGGTGAGAAGCCGAGACGGGTCGATGCGGCCTGCTGGAGCGTCGAGGTGGTGAACGGCGGGCGGGGGACGCGCTTCTGCTCTGACTTTGTGACATTGGTAATTTTCCAGGTGTGTGCCGTCCCAACCTCGACGATACGCTTCGCCTCCGCCTCTTCTTTTGGCTCGATACTTCCGGTGAGCGGGAGCTCGGTACCTTTCTCGGTTTTTGTAAGTGCGGTGAGAACGAAAAACTTTTCCGGTACGAACGCACGGATTTCCCGCTCGCGCTCCATGATGATGCGGAGCGCAGGCGACTGGACACGGCCTGCGGAGAGTCCGTACCGCACCTTTTTCCAGATGAGGCCGGAGAGGTCGTAGCCGACGAGCCGGTCGAGCACACGGCGTGCCTCCTGCGCCTCCTTGAGGTGTTCGTCCACTGGACGAGGATGCTCGAGCGCTTCCTTCACGGCACCCTCGGTGATTTCATGGAAGACAATGCGCTTCGGCTTCTTCACGACGTCCTTGAGGAGCTCGGCGACGTGCCACGCAATTGCCTCGCCCTCGCGGTCGGGGTCGGTTGCGAGAAGTACCGTGTCGGCCTTTGCCGCTTCCTTCTTGAGCTCCGCAATGACCCGCTCCTTCCCAGGGGAGACGATGTACTTCGGGACAAAACCGCCGTCGATGTCGACAGCGTCCTTGTTTGATTTCGGAAGGTCGCGGACGTGTCCGACCGATGCGCGGACGGTGTAGCCGGAGCCCAGGTATTTCTCGATAGTCTTCGCTTTCGCGGGCGACTCGACGATGACGAGCGTTTTAGACATTAGACCAATTGATACTAGCGGACGCTGGTTCTGTCAAATGACAGTCATCAGTGTGTGCGGTAAAAGATTCCGCCTTCTTCGCGTATGTGGCCATCGAGTTCCATCTGTGAGAGGAGGACGATAGTTTCGTTTGGCGGGAAGGGGAGGAGGCGGATGATGGTGTCGTGGTCTCGCGGTTCTGTAAGCACCTTCATGACGAGCTCTTCGCGCTCGCCGAGCGTTGTGAGTGTGCGAGCGACTCCTTCTTCTGCGTCGAGCCCGAGTACCTCAAGAATGTCTTCGGGGCTTGTGACCGGCGTCGCGCCGAGCTTGAGGAACTGATGCACGCCCCGGCTGTTCTCCGAGAAGATGTTCCCGGGGACGACGAGGAGCTCGCGGTTGTAGTCGGCGGCAAGGCGGGCGGTGATGAGCGTGCCGGACTTCTCGCCGGCCTCGATGAGGAGGACCGCTTCGGAGAGTCCCGCCATGATGCGATTCCGCCGGGGGAACGACCACTGCGTCGCCTCGAAGTCCGAGGGAAACTCGGAGAGGAGACACCCGCCCGCGTCGAGAATCCTCCGGGCGAGTCCTCGATTCTTTGCGGGGTAGAGGACGCGCTCGTCGAGACCCGAGCCGGGTACGGCGATGGTGTGGAGCCCCGCGCGGAGCGCGGATTCGTGTGCGAGTGCGTCGATGCCCAGGGCAAGTCCCGAGACAATCGAAATCGGGTGCCCGGCGAGACCGCCGACGAGGCGGTCCACCACGAGACTCCCGTAATTTGTGTAGTTTCGTGAACCGACCACCGCGAGGAGGCGATGCTCGCGGGGCGGAAGTGCGCCACACACATATATCTGCGCCGGCGGTTCAGGAATTTCGGCGAGGGCGGGGAAATGGGAGCGCCAGTCTATCGGTGTTATGGGGAAGTCCATACCGTCTTTTTAGTCTACCACTCACCCGGTGCGCGCACGGCTATATAATGTATAATTGCGCCATTACCCGCGATTATAAAAGCCAATGCTCGACATTAAATTCATCAGGGAAAACCTCGACCTCGTGAAGGCCGGAGCGAAGAAGAAACACATGGACGTCGACCTCGATGCGCTCATTGCGCTCGACGACACGCGGAAAGCACTCCTCTCCTCCATTGAAGCGAAGAAGGCGGAGCAGAATTCCGTCTCCCGTGATGTTGCCGGCACGACCGATGAAACGAAACGGGCACAGCTTATCGCGGAAATGAAGCTCGTGAAAGATGAGATTCAGAAAGAAGAAGAGGAGCTCAAGGGCGTAATGGAGAAGTGGCAGGCCATGATGCTCCAGGTGCCGAACATTCCCGATATGTCGGTCCCGGAGGGAACGAGTGACGCCGACAATGTCGAGGTGAAGGCGTGGGGTGAGAAGACGAAGTTCGACTTCGAGCCGAAGAGCCACATCGATATCATGACGAAGCTCAAGATGGTTGACTTTGAGCGCGGGCAGAAGGTGCACGGGTTCCGCGG
>CAYRER010000013.1:3983-13267 GCA_964423385.1 uncultured Candidatus Saccharibacteria bacterium
CGAAGCTCAAGATGGTTGACTTTGAGCGCGGGCAGAAGGTGCACGGGTTCCGCGGATACTACCTCATAGGTGACGGCGCGCGCCTCTCGTGGGCAATTTGGAACTACGCGCAGAAATTCTTCCTCGATAAGGGATTCAACCCGATGATTGTTCCCACTATTGTGCGGAAATCGAACCTTTACGGTACCGGACACCTCCCGAATGATGCCGAGGATGTCTACAAAACGCAGGACGAGGACTACCTCATCGGCACGGCAGAGGTCTCAACGATGGGGTACTACGCTGATGAAGTCCTCGACCAGAAGGAACTTCCCATCAAGTGGCTCTCGTTCTCTCCGTGCTTCAGGCGTGAGGCGGGGAGTCACGGCAAAGACACGAAAGGTCTCATCCGCGTCCACGAGTTCTACAAGCTCGAACAGGTCATCCTCTGCGAGGCGAGCCATGAAGAGAGCGTGAAGTGGCACGAGTGGCTCAATCGCAACACCGAGGAGTTCATCGAGTCTCTCGGCATCCCATACCACACGGTTCTCAACTGCGGCGGCGACATCGGCCAGGGGCAGGTGAAGAAGTATGACGTCGAGCTCTGGGTCCCCATGGAGGGCAAGTACCGCGAAATCAGCTCAGCGTCGTACTTCCACGACTTCCAGACACGCCGATTCAACACCCGCTACAAGGACGCTGAGGGGAAGCTCCGGTACGTGCACTCCCTCAACTGCACCGCAATTCCAACCCCGCGCATTCTCGTCTCACTCATTGAGAATTTTCAGCAGGCGGACGGCACGGTGAAGATTCCCGAGGTGCTCGTTCCGTACATGGGCGCCTCTGTACTACAATAGAGCTGTGGCTCTCTTTGGAAGAAAACGGCTTGAGGGTCGGTACGGCCGGAGGCAGGACGGCGGTTTCGGCCGTCAGGTTCTCCGCGGCACCATCCGGCTCCTCATCATCGGGACGCTCCTCACGCTCACGTGGTACGTGACGCGGCTCCCCATGTTCACCCTGCGGGAGGTCTCAATCTCGGGCGGAGAAACGATTCCGCATGAGGTTGTCCGCGCGCGGGTTCTCACCGAGCTCACCGGTGCGTACTTCCTCATCGTGCCGAAACGGTTCTCATACCTCTACCCCCATGACCGCATCACTGAAGTCGTCGGAAACATTCCGCGGGTCCACAGCGTCGAGGTAGGGCGGAACTCGGAGACAGAGCTCCACGTCTCTTTCAGCGAGTACGTCCCGTATGCTCTCTGGTGTGCCGGTGAAGCGGACGTTCCGTGCTGGTTTATGGATGAGAATGGGTATGCGTTCGCCGAGGCTCCACGCCTCACCGGCGGAACGCTCGTACGCCACACCGTGGAGGGAAGCGTGGAGCTCAACGAAGGCCTTGCCATCGACACCGAGAAGCTCCGCGCACTCGAGCGGTTCGTGGAAAGGGCAGAGACAGAGCTCGGCCTTCGGATTACCGCCCTCGCACACAAGAAGAACGGTGACATTGAGCTTTTCATAAACGGAGGCGGTGCGATTTTTATTTCGGGAACGAAAGACATCGAGGCGACGTTTGAGAACCTGCGCACCGTGCTTGCGGCGCCTGAGTTTGAGCACCTCGAACCCGGAAACTTCCGCTACATTGACGTCCGGTTCGACAACAAGGTGTTTGTAAACGAGGAGCTCGAGACAGAAGCAATCGCGACGACAACAGCGACGAGTACGCTTCCCGAGTAGGGTAAAACGTGGTATCACAGTCCGGCTATGTCGTTCTGGCACAAACTCCCGAAGCCCATCATGGTTTTGGCCCCTCTCGCAAACGTCACCGACGCATCGTTTCGTCGCGTCATCGCGAAGCACTCGGCGCACCGGCGGAAAGACGGGACGGTCGGCGGACCTGACGTGTTCTGGACGGAGTTCGTCTCTGCCGACGGGCTCGTCCTCGCGACACCCGAGGGGAAGGAGAAGCTCATGGCCGACCTCATGTACACGGAAGCCGAGCGGCCCATTGTCGCCCAGCTCTTCTCCGCGCACCCGGAACATATGGAGCAGGCGGCTGCGCTCTGCAGGGAGTTGGGATTCGACGGCATCGACATCAACATGGGCTGTCCCGATCGCACCATTGAGAAGCAGGGCGCCGGCGCCGCAATGATGAAGAAACCAGAGCTCGCGGCGGAGGTCATTCGCGCGGCAAAGCGCGGCGCCGGCACCCTCCCGGTCTCGGTGAAGACGCGCATCGGCTACAACAGAAACGAGCTCGACACGTGGTTGCCGGTTCTCCTCGCAGAACGTCCGGCAGTCATTACCGTCCACGCGCGGACGCGGAAAGAAATGTCGAAGGTACCTGCACGCTGGGAGCACGTCCGTGAGGCAGTGGCGCTTCGGGATGCGCTCCAGGCAGACCTGCCCCAGAATGAACGGACGCTCATTCTCGGAAATGGCGACGTCGTGTCGCTCGAGGAAGGGGAAGCGAAGGTTGCCGAGACCGGCGCGGACGGCGTCATGTTCGGACGAGCTATATTTGGCAACCCTTGGCTTTTTCATCCCGGGAAAGTGCTGTATCCGCGAATAGCATCGTCAGAAATCGAGGTCGTTTCGCTCGAGGAGCGGTTCAGGGTCATGCTCGAGCACACGAAGCTCTTCGAGGAGCTCCTCCCCTTCAAAAATTTCGCGCTCATGAAGAAGCACTACAAGGCGTACGTGCACGGCTTTGACGGCGCGAAGGAACTGAGGACTACCCTCATGGAAAAGGAGACTGCCGATGAGATTGAAGAAGTTGTATCCACCTGGCTTAAAAGCCACGGTCAGGGCATCTGATACAATGGGGGGATGAGTGAGGTACTCAAGGCGAACATATTTTTCTTCATCACGGGAATTGCGGTAATCGTATTCTCGGCGCTCCTCTGTGTGGCGCTCTACCACGCAATTCGGGCTCTGAGGGTGCTCCGTCGGATTCTCGAGAAGGTTGAAGAGGGCACCGAGGTCATCTCGGAAGATATGAAGAACGTCCGGGCGTACTTTACAGAAGAGGGCCTCATTCCGAGACTCCTCTCGACACTCATGGGTACCGCGCACCCGCGCCGTTCTCGGGAGAAACACCCGAAGGAGGAGCGGAAGCGCTCGGAGTTAAAAATAAAGGGTGATTCCTAACACCTATACGAGACGTATGGCACAGAAAAAGAAAGCAGTGAAGAAGATGGGAACAGGCGCGAAGGTCGGCATCGGCCTCGGACTCACCGCGGCGGCAGTTGCGGCGGCAGGAGCGTACTTCCTCTACGGAGCGAAAGAAGCGAAGCAGAACCGGAAGAAGGTGAAGGGGTGGGTTTTGAAGGCAAAGGGAGACGTCCTCGAAGCGCTCGAGAAGGCGGAGACGGTCACCGAGGCGGAGTTCAACAAGCTCGTCGAGACCGCATCGAAGACCTACGGCACGGTCAAGAAGGCGACGACGGGCGAGGTGAAGGATTTTAAGAAGGAGATGCACGATCACTGGCAGGAGCTCCAGAAGAGCAAGGCAGTGAAGAAGCTCGTTCCGTCGGCACCGAAGGCGCCGGCAAAGAAGAAATCGGCTACAAAAAAGAAATAATTACGGAAATGCCGGGAAAACCGCCCGTGCAGGGCGGTTTTCTTGTTCCGATGTGCCCGCGTGCGGTATGCTAAGGGTATGTTTGGCAGAGTTGCACTCTACAGCACGTTTTTTATGAGCGTTGCCGCGCTCATCTTTATGGTCATCCTCACGCGTGAGGTCGCCCGTTACTCTGCCGAGAACCTGCCGGCGCAGGTTCCCGCATCGGTGTCAGTCTCTGCACCATCGTGGGCGCTCTTTAACCCGGAGACGGGCGACATCCTTCGCGGGAGCGGAGAAGACGAGGTACGTCCGATTGCGTCAATCACGAAGCTCTTCACTGCGGGTGCTGTCATGGAGAGTGAGCGGAGGCACGATGCGTTTACGCTTGTCTATTCGGACATTGCAACTGAAGGGAGGTCGGGGAAGCTCTTCTACGGCGAGCGGTACACCCCCTATGAGCTTCTCTTCCCGATGCTCATTGAGTCATCGAATGATGCGGCCGCGGCAGTTGCCCGGGAGCTCGGCGGAGAGTTTCCGCTCTACGTCTCGAATGTGCTGAAACAGCTCGTGCTCACCAAAACGGTTGTTGTGGAGCCGTCCGGGCTCTCGCCGGAGAACGTCTCCACCGTGCGCGAGCTCGCAAAGTTCTACGCGTACCTCCGAGAGACCTACCCGCACGTCCTCGACATCACCCAGCTCCGTGTGTACATCAACAGCCACACAGGGTACGTGAGCAACAACCCGGCTCGGGAATTCGATGCGTTCACCGGCGGGAAGAACGGGTACATTCCCGAGGCGGGACGGACGTTTGTGGGGACGTTCAAAACCCGCGATGGGGAGGTCGGCATCGTGCTCCTCGGGAGCACGGATGTCGCCCGGGACATCGAGAAGCTCCTCTTTGAGGGGGAGGGTTCCGGCGCGTGATTCTGGTATAATGGCGCGATGACCGACGCAAGCATTGCCCTCTACCGGAAGTACCGGCCCCAGACGTTTGGTGAGGTAAGGAATCAGGACCACATCGTGAGCGTTCTCGAGGGTGCCGTGAAGAAGAAGACCATCCCGCACGCGCTCCTCTTCACGGGTCCTCGCGGGACGGGTAAGACGACCGTCGCGCGTATCTTCGCGCGGGAAATCGGCGCGTCTGACCTCGACACGTACGAAATCGACGCGGCCTCGAACCGGAGCATCGACGACATCCGCGAGCTCCGCGAAGCCGTCCACACGATGCCGTACGAATCGCCGTACAAGGTGTACATCATCGACGAGGTGCACATGCTCACGAAGGAGGCGTTCAACGCACTCCTGAAGACCCTCGAGGAACCACCTGCCCACGTCATTTTCATACTCGCGACGACCGAGCGCGACAAGCTTCTCGACACCATCACCTCGCGGTGTCAGGTCTTCGAGTTCCGCGCACCGACCCGCGAAGAGCTTCGCGAGACGGTGCTCTCGGTTGCAAAGAAGGAAAAGTTCAAGATGAAGACACCGACTGCCGACACCATCGCGCTCGCCGCCGATGGTTCATACCGCGACGCACTCGGCATCACGCAGAAGGTGATGATGGCCTCCGGCGACAGCGAGCTTACCGAAGACGAGGTTGCGCGCATCGTCGGTGCTCCGCGGAACGCCATTCTCCGTGAACTCCTCACGGCATTTGCCGAGAAGGATGTCGAGCGGGGACTCACGGCGCTTCGTGACGCACACGAGTCGTCTGTCGACCCGAGACTTTTCCAGAAGCTCCTTCTCGAACGTGTGCGTACAACCATCGTGCTTCGCCACAGTCCGCGGCGGGAAGAAGAACTGCTCCTCCAGTACGCCGAGGAAGATCGGGTGCTCATCCGGAAGTACGCAGAGAACCGGGAGTCGCCGATTAATTCCCGTACGCTCACCCGCCTTCTCGAGGCGGGAGTGTACGTCGGGCGCACCGCGATTCCTGAGCTTCCACTCGAGCTTGCGCTCATCGAGCACTCTGTGAACTCTTAGTATGCACCTGTACCTCGTCCGCCACGGAGAAACCGAGCTCGGAGGAAAACTCGTTCACCAGCCGCCAACCACACCACTCTCGGAGCGCGGGCGGGAAGAGTCGTACCTACGTGCCGAGCGCATGAGGGTCCTCACACCGGACATTGTGCTCACGAGCGATTACACCCGCGCTCTCGAGACGGCCCGCATCATTGGGCTCCGCGCCGGTGTCGCGCCGACGGTTGCCGGACTTTTCCGCGAGGTTGTTGCACCCTCGTCGCTCTTCGGTGCATCCCACTTCTCACCCCGGACATTTTGGTACGTGCTTCTCTCAACCCTCTTCCGCCGAAATCCATCATGGCGGTACGGCGACGCTGAAAACTACGCCGATCTCTCTGATCGCATCCGGAGGACGGAGACGTACCTCACGGCTCTTGCAGAGAAATACGAGACTGTCGTCGCTGTGTCGCACTCTATGTACATCACCGTCATGGTTTCATACCTCACGAAAAAGCGCATGCTTGATGCACGCGACCTCATACTCACGCTCCTCCACGTGAAGCGAATGAAGAACGGTGATATTGTGCACCTCACGTACGATGAGAAGACGGAAGCGTGGGAGCTCGCCGAGGCACCCATGAGTGCATAGTATACTGGAAATATGGCTGAACGCGGGCAGAAAAAGAGGGTGCAGTACGAGGTGTGGAAAGAGCGCGCGGTGACGGCGACAGCGGCCGCCATCTTCTTATTCCTCTTCCTCGGCGCGGCGAGTACGGCGTTTTTTGTCGTAGAAGAGCGGATGCTCTTCGGCGGGCGGGTCATTGTTGACGTCTCCGAGGGTACGTTCGAAGAAATTGTATTCCCGGTGAGCGTCGACCCCGTGCGTGAGGTTATTGTTGAAAGCCCTGAAGTTGAGGAATACTTTGAGGAGCACGTTGTCGGGGACGGTGGGACGGCGCGGCACGTGAGCTGGATTGGAAAAGCAATTGGAAAGCTTGCGCTCATGGACTGGTACCAGAACCTCGCCTCCGCATCCTCCCGGCTCCTCGTCATTCTTCCCGGAGAACGGAGGGAAGAGGTTGGTGCGCACTTCGCGAAGATTCTCGGCTGGAGTGTCGACGAGCGGGAAGAGTTCATCCGCACGATTGCTGCCGCCGAACCGATGCTCGCTGAGGGGAAGTACGCACCCGGGCGGTACACTGCCGTGAAGGGTGCGGGACCGGAGGAGGTTGCCGAGCTCGTCCTGACACGCTTCAGTGAGGAGGTTCTCACACGCTATACACCGGCGACCGATGCAATCGTCCCCATTGAAGATGCTCTCACCATCGCATCCCTTCTCGAGCGCGAGGCGTACGACTTTGAAGATATGCGCCTCATCGCGGGGGTCATCTGGAACCGGCTCTTCATCGATATGAACCTCCAGATTGACGCGACCTTGCAGTACGCAAAGGGGAGCAAACCTACCGAGGCGTGGTGGCCGAAGGTGCTGCCCCGCGACAAGTACATCGAGTCGCCGTACAACACGTATGAAAACACGGGGCTTCCGCCGACGCCGATTGCGAGTCCGTCACTCGAGGCGATTCTCGCAGCCCTCAATCCCAAGAAGACCGACTGCCTCTACTATTTCCACGACCGGAACGCCGGCTTCCACTGCACACCGACGTACGAGGAGCACGTGGCGCTCCTCAAGGAGTACTACGGGAGGGGAAAGTGATTCTGTGATACGCTGAAGCCATGTTCACACACCTCGAAGAAGTTCTCCTTTCGTACGCAACTGCAATCCCCCTTGAACTTTTTGCATTTACCGCTTCAGTTTTTGAGGAAATTGTTGCGCCGATTCCGTCACCGACCATCATGCTCGTCACCGGCTCTCTCGCGTTTGTTGAGGGACGCCCGCTTTTTGCGCTCGTCCCCCTCGCGTTTCTTGGCGCCCTCGGGAAGACCCTCGGTGCGTCAGGTGTATATCTCATTGCCGACAAAGCCGAGGATTTTGTCATACGGAGATTCGGCTCGTTCTTCAATGTAACGAGTGCTGATGTCGAGCAACTCGGAAAGAAAATCGGCACGGGTGCGCGCGGGTACGCTGTACTCACGTTCCTCCGTGCACTCCCGTTCATGCCGAGCACTATCATCTCGGTCGGTTCCGGCATTCTCAGAATCCCGATTCCGATGTTTATCGTCTCAACATTTCTCGGAACTGTTCTCCGCGACGGCTTCTACCTCTATGCGGGGTATGCCGGCACCCACGTACTCACCCGCACCATTGCGC
Source organism: uncultured Candidatus Saccharibacteria bacterium (assembly GCA_964423385.1). Classification (GTDB taxonomy): domain Bacteria; phylum Patescibacteriota; class Minisyncoccia; order Phycocordibacterales; family UBA918; genus Damh-18. The sequence continues at coordinate 11,756 of CAYRER010000013.1, forward strand.
GCGCAGACAGCGTCGAGATCTGGATTGAAATCGCAGTTGTACTCTCCGTACTCGGGTATCTCGGGTACCGTATCTACAAAAAAAGAATGGCGTCGTGAAGACCTACTCAGTCTCGATGGTGACGGATGGAGGGAGGGAGGATGTAATGACGGCGAGGTCGGCTGCTGAGTAATTGTTTCCGGTGAGCCGGAGAATCTTCAGGTTCGAGAGGTTGCCGAGTTCATACGGGAGTCCGGTGATACGATTGTTCGAAAGGTCGAGGATTTCGAGTTTTGAGAGCTGTCCGATTTCTGCGGGGACGCCGGTGAAGTTATTCCCGGAGAGGTCGAGGCTCCGGAGGTTCTTGAGGTGCCTGACTTCCGCCTGAAGTGCCCCAGTGAGTATGTTATCCGAGAGGTCGAGACTCTCAAGGTCGGTGCGTCCAAAGACGTACTCGGGGACCTTCGCGAGCTCCTGACCGCTTAGGTCGAGCGACTTCGAGGATGTCCGCGGAACGGACTCCGCCTGCTTCGGTGTCTCTGCCGGCTCCCGTACCTCCGCAGGCACGAGCCCGCCGTTCGGGAGCGGAGACTGAGGTTCAGGAGTCTGCTGAGCGCTCCACCACAAGATAAAGCCGACGACGAGCGCGAGGGAGATGAGCGATAGGAGGAGTTGCCGTTTCATACAGAAGAGTATACTCCTCATTCTCCCGAGGTGCTACTGCATCTCTCCGAGCATTCTTGTGATGGTTTCCATATTTTTCTTCTTCTGTGTCTCTCGGAGCGTGTGTGCCGCCCCAGTCCGCCAGGAGTGATTTTTCATGAGGGTGAGAACGTACGCATAAAACCTTCTCCGAACCTCCGGATTCAGCATATCGTAGCCGAGCTCGGCTCCCACGAGTTCGAGTTTTTCAAAGAAGTCGCTCCTTCCGAAGTTGCTCACGTCACCGTCGAGGACAAATCCGGGAGTGTTCTCATGAAGCTTCTTCAAACTCGGAACTCCCCGTATCTCTGTGCGAACTTCAGTGTCTTCAATGTTCGCAAGTATGTTGTTTGCAACCCCATCGTCACCGTTCTTTATGAGTCTCTCGTACGTGACACTCTCTCGGAAGAGGTGCATCGCATACTGCTCGCTGGTCATACCCGCGGGACACCCCTGTATGAAGCCGGTGTCGTGCCACGCCGCAGAAATTGCTTCTTGTCTGATGACGTTCTCTGGGGCTCCGTCTATGACTGCAAAGAGGATAGTTTCGTATATGACATCGAGCGTGTGCTTCTTGCTGTGGTAGACGTACTTCGGGTCGAGTGTGTCGAGGAGGGCGAGCGCTTCCTTGATGCCGTATTCGTCCTTCAGGAATTCATTGAACAGCCGGCTCGCCTCAACAGACGCCTCGCGTTCAAGGGATATCGGGTCAAAATCTGCATTATTCTGCTCGGGGGACTTCATACAGAAAGAGTATAGCAGGGAGAGGAGAATCCGCTACTGGAAGTAGCCGAAGGGTGGAAAGAGGCCCGGGTTTTGGGTGAAGAGGTA
>CAYRER010000013.1:13367-19795 GCA_964423385.1 uncultured Candidatus Saccharibacteria bacterium
GCTACTGGAAGTAGCCGAAGGGTGGAAAGAGGCCCGGGTTTTGGGTGAAGAGGTACGAGAGGATGCCGATTCCGGGAATAGAGCAGATAAAGGGCACAATGAGCCCGAGGCCGTACCGAATGAGCCAGTGACTTTGGCGTCCCGCTGTGTGGTCGAGTGAGAGCGTCGGAATGAGGATAATGACCCCGTACGTGAACATCGTCGGAGCGATGAGGAGAAGTCCTGCAAGGGGGAAGCTCACGAGGTGCTCGTGCACTTTCTCCGCGAAGAGGCCGAAGAGGCCGGCGAGCACGAAAATTTCCCGCTTCGTGTACGCGTACCGCTTGAGGAGGAGGTACCACGCGATAATCATGCCGGGGAGGGCGAGAAGGTTGAGCGCCCAGAACTGGAGCACGTCGCGGGGGTATGTGAGAAGGGAGACAGTCGTGAGGTACCGGAAGCCGTGCATCGCGAGTGCCGCAAACATTTCCTCGAGGAGAATGACGCCGATGCCGATGCCGAGGAATTTCTTAAAGGGACCGATGTTCCAGCTCTGAAACCGCTGCTGTATTCTCTCGTGGTTTCGGTACACGTACCCGCCGACGCCAAGAACCCAGAGTACGTAGTAGAGGGGTTGGAACGAGCCGTTCGGGATGAATACGAGAAAGAGGAGTGCGATGGAGACGTAGAGCGACCAGCGGGCGTAGCGGGGAATCATAGCTACATTCCGACGAAGTCTTTCTTCAGGCGGAGGGAGAGTGCGGTGAGGATGAGGTAGAAAATGAGGCCTAAGGCACAGGTGGGGAGGCCGAGCACGTACGCGGAGAGTCCGTCGGAGAAGAGGAGCGGGAGCTCGAGTACGGTGAAGTATCCCGCAAAGAGGATGCCGAGGAAGGAAGTCCACAGGATGACTCCGTTCGCCCGCTTTCCGTCAATCGTGTGCGCGACGTGGAGTCCGGCGAAGATGGTGATGACGAGGTACATTACGAAACCGTAGTAGCATGCGGGGTACCCGAGGAAGTACGGGCACGACTCATTGAACGCGCACGTCTCAGTGAAGAGCTTCACCGCGCTCAGGTACCCGGAAAAGATAAGACCGCCGATACCGATAAGAAACACCGCCCACTCAATTTTTCTGTGTGTATTCATATGGAAACATTGTACCACTCCCCGCACCCCGGTATCCTCTCCACCCTCCCACGCCGAACTCTCTGTGGCGTCGTAGAACGTCTACTGAGCGGTTTATACTATATCCTCCATATGGAGGATATAGTATAAATGAGAGAAGATTGACGACTACGAGTGTTAGAAATTTGGAATGCTGGAACGCTGTGGTTTTAAAGATTTGGAACGAGAGTGCTGAAATGAAAATGAAAAAGCCGTTTCAAACCCCGAAGGGTTCAAAACGGCTCGTGTGCTGGGAGCCGAAGCTCAGGCCGGCACGGGTTCGCGGGGGCGCATGCCCACGGCGTTCGTGGGCGTAGACTTCCGCTCGGGGAGCGGGAGTTCCGCCGCCGTGAGGGGGAAGGAGGTCCACCCGCTCCCCCCGCAGTTTGGGCAGTGCTTCCTCAGGAAGTCCGCCCGGTCTGCGTTGCCACAGGAACATTTCTTCATTCTTTCCTCCGTCGATGTGGAACGAAAAGGCCAGGACTGTCCTGGCGTTCAGTACGAACCAGGGAATTCTACACAAGGATTTGTTTTTGTCAACAGGCGGGGGTGCACCGTGGTATACTCAAAGAATGAAGAAACCCACGGTACTCATCGTCGAGGATGATGCAATGATTCGGAAGCTCTACGCCGATGCCTTTGAGCTCGCGGGGCTCACTGTCCTCCAAGCGGAAAATGGCGAAGAGGGTGTCGCGCTCGCGCTCGCCGAACACCCCGACGCTATCCTCATGGACATCATGATGCCGGTCATGAACGGCCACGAGGCCGTCGCAAAGATTCGCCGAGATGCGTGGGGGAAGAGTGCAAAAATTATTTTTCTCACGAACATGAGCGACGCGGAGAACGTCGTCCACGCCGTTGAAGCAGGAAGTGACGAGTACATCATCAAGGCAAATGCTTCGGTGAAGGAGGTGGTCAATCAGACGCGGATGGCGATGCGCGCGTGAGCTTCCTTTTTGATTTGCTGGGGGACAGGGACTCGATTCTTACAGAATCAGTACAGGTTGTCGCTATTTTTTCAAAATAGCTGGCAACCTTTTCGAGTCCCTGACCGGGGTCCGCTCGCCCACTAAAAATACCCGCACGAAGCGGGCATTTTTAGTGTGAGCTGGGGGACAGGGACTCGAACCCCGATACTCAGGACCAAAACCTGATGTCCTACCATTAGACGATCCCCCAAGGATACTCAATTGTCGGATGATTGTGCCAGAGAATCAAGGAATAGCAAATATGCTAGTATGTTTTGCGTATGAAGAAGACCCCGAAGACATCCTGGGGGAAGGAGGCGAAGTGGTACAGTGACCATGTTGAGTCTCCCGATACGTACCACGCGAAGGTGGTCCTCCCGAACGTGCTCCGTGTCGTGGAGCCGAAGAAGGGAATACAGATTCTTGAAATCGGGTGCGGAGAAGGATATTTCTCCCGTGAGCTTGCCAAGGCCGGTGCGAGTGTTGTAGCGTCTGACATTTCGCCGGAGCTCATCGACATTGCAAAAGAGAAAGGAGGTAAGGTTTCATACCACGTCTCGAATGCGGAAGACCTCTCCTGGGTGAAGGAACACTCTGCCGATGTCGTCCTCGCAGTCCTCACGCTCCAGAATATGGAACGGCTCGACGTCGTCATGAAGGGGGTCGCGCGTGCACTCAAGAAAGACGGACGGTTTGTCTTCGTACTCAACCACCCGGTCATCCGTGTTCCGCAGACATCATCGTGGGGTTTTGATGAGAAAGAAAAGGTGCAATACCGCCGGCTCGACGGCTACCTCTCGGGTAAGAAGGTTTCGATTGATATGCATCCGGGGAAGAAGGGAGCGACGTCGGTCACGTATTCCTTCCACCGCTCGCTCCAGGAATACATGAAGCTTCTCAAGGGTGCCGGGTTTTGCATCGTACGGCTCGAAGAGTGGATTTCACACCGGGTAAGCGAGCCAGGGCCGCGCGCAAAGGCAGAAGATACGGCCCGGAAAGAGTTTCCGCTCTTCATGATGATTGAAGCGGGTCTTCGATAGTCTAGGAGAGATGCGGACCCTGCCTCTGGGGCTCTGCGCGGCTATTCCCATCGGCTGGGGCGGGGCGGATTTCCGTATTCTATAATCAGACTATGGGAAAGATACCTGCAGGCAATAAAAAGCGCTTAAAAGAACTGAATGCGAAGCTCAAGGTACTCCAGGGAGAACTCGCAGAGGCGAATAGGCGAGAAGGAAAGGATGCGTACATCGACGTGCGCGTGACGAAGAATCAGGTGAACGCCGAGAGAATCAAACAGGAAGACGCGGCAGATACGCTCCTCGGAAAGTTCTTTATTGAGCTCGACATTACCGCAAAGGAGGAGACGGTATTCATCCCGATCTCCATTGCTTCGGGGAAGAAGACAGCCGGCTTCATGTATCACATAGAGGGAACGGCCGAGGGTCGGATTGCAACCGCAGAAGTCAGGGTGCGCGGAACCAGTGTGTCGCAGGTAACTCTGGGAACATTGCTCTACGCGAAGATACCGAAAGGCAAGACCGCCTCGTTCCAGATTCGGGCGGTCATCCGGGGGAGGTTCAGCAAGTCGTACACCATTGCCATTACCCGTCTCAACTACAAGCTCAATCTGGCCGAGGCGCGGTACCGGCAGTACCTGAAAGAAATACGCTCAAAGAGCGTGTGATGCGGGTTAGTGCACACGAGACGCATTTTTTAAAAAAGAAAAACGCCCGCCGAGGATGCCGACAGGCGATTTCCTCGATGGGCGTTGACGGGAGTCACCCATCCCCGGGATGGTTCCAGTCGAAGAACACCCGACCCTCACGCTCGGTCACATTCCCCTCGAGTTCCCCGACATCCGCGCCGGGGTAGAGGGAGTGCACGACCGCGACGGGACGGTCATGTTCCAGCTTGAGTTCGAAGACGATAGTGATGGAGCAGGTCTTCGGCGCGCGGAGGTCGACTCGATCGGGCTTCACCCGGAGGCACGTGCTCTTCCGGGTCAGCGCGTACTCTTCGAGGTCGCCGGGGTCGTACTTCCGGAGCCGGTCCGTGCTCTCCCAGCCGACGGGGGCGGGGTACGACAGAGAGTAGCTGTACGTTCCGGGAAGGTCGACCTTGTAGCAGAGCTCCGCGACGTACCCGAGGAAAAGCTCGAGGACAATCGCATCCGAGAACAGCGCTTCAGCCGAATGCCACCGGCTGAAGTTGCCGGCCTTCTGCACGCCGGGTCCGCGGAAGCAGGTTTCCCGGAGACGTTCCTTCGTCACCCTCCGAACCACGATGGCCACGGGAGTGTCTTCGATGAGCTTCTTGTTGATGAACACTATATATCCTCCTGCCAGTCTTTCTGGTTCAGGTCCGTGGATGGCACGGATACCGTGCTCCCGAAGGGGAGCGGACAGCGAACGGATTTGTACCATCTATATTTATATACGTCAAGAGCTTAAAAGGGCGGAATTCCGATAGACGGAGGAAGGGTACTCTCCCTCCTCAGATCTCTATTTTTCCATCAAAATCTAGTTCATATCAAGCACGAGTCCGCCCCAGGTGAAGTCGTGTGCACCGTACCCCGCACCCGTTCTCGGGTTGTAGTACTCACGGAAGCCCGAGTGGATGAGGAGTTCAATGGTTTTGTCACGGAGGAGACGTGCCGCGTCGTCATATCCGTAGTTCTTGAGTCCGTGATAGACGAACCAGTTAATTGCAATCCACGTCGGTCCGCGCCAGAGGTCGTCTTCGGTATAGGATTCCTCACGGTGGGCGACCGACGGGATGGGGAAGTCGAGAAAGAATGCGTCGCGGTTGAGGAGATGTCGCTCGATGAGGAGCTTCGCCTCATCTTTGTGGAGGAGTCCGGCGTAGAGCGGCATGAACATTGCCCACGTCTCGACGCACACCTTCTCCTGAGACTCCCCCCTGAGCGAGAAGTGCCGGTACCCCTGCTTCATATGGAGGTCCATCGAGGTCCGAATCTGCCGAGAGGCGAGCGTAAAGAGAAGTGATTCGGTTGCTTCTCCGATTTCGCGCGCAATCATCGCCATGGTCTCGAGCGCGCGCACCGAGATTGCATTGAAGGATACATCCTCAACCCAGAATTTGAGGCGAGAGCAGTCCTCGACATTAAACATACAGGCGGCGTGCCCCTGGGCGAGCGCGAGGCGCTTCCTGAAATTGTCGAGCGGTGAGTGACGTGGTGGGAGCCCCTGTGCGTCATCGAAGCGGGGCGAGTTGTCCTCGCCTGATTCGTCGGGGTTGATGATGCCGAGGAGTCCGTGGGCGCTGAAACTCCGCTCGGTGAGGAGGGCGAGGTAGTGAGCGCGGAGCGACGGGTAGAGCTCGCGGAGAAATCCGCGGTTACCGGTCACTCGGTAGACCTCCATAACCGCGATTGCGATGAGGGGTGGCTGGGTAATGGAGCTCACTCCATCGGTCCCCCAGGCCGAGGAGAGGAGATCGCCCTGGTACTCCCGACCCCACTTCACCGTCCGATAGGATTCGTCCCAGTAGATCATGTGCGGAATGAGGCCGTTTGCGAGCGGTCGCGCAACGACCGAGCGAAGCTCTGCCTCCGCGAGCGCGGGGTTGAGCTTCGAGAGAATAATCGCGTGGAAGCACGAGTCCCAGAACCACTGGAACGGGTAGTGCTCCGGCGAGGGCACGGTGTACGTGTGTCCCTTATGGTACCTGCGGTTTTTCCGCATGAGCGTTGAAACCTGGTCTTCGAGTACCTGTTCTCTCATACCTGCATTGTACGGCGGATTATCGGGGGGCGATGTCCCTGTGGTGGATAGCGTTCCGGTCGTTGACAAGAGGCACGCTCAGTTTTCCACTCGGGGGCGTTCCGCCGGCGGGAGTATACTAGGTGTATGTTTCGCATATCTTTGGGGAGGTTCTGCTTCCTCGCCGCTCTTAGCATCGTGAGCGTGCTCGTGTTTTCTCTTGCGCTCGATGCGGAGGCGGCAGAGGGTATCAACCGTCAGATTCCGTTTCAGGGGACGCTCAAGAGCGTGCCGTCGGGACGTCCGGTCACCGGTACGCGCGACATGATTTTCAAAATATATGACGTACCGAGCGGCGGGACCGCGCTCTGGACGGGGAGTCACACTCTCGGAAACGGAAATGCGGTTTCGGTTGACGACGGTATTTTCAGCGTCATGCTCGGTTCCGGAACGGGGAATGAAATGACGCTCGACTTCACCAGTAACACGTACTACCTCGGCGTCACCGTCGGTACCGACCCCGAGATGGCGCCGCGGGAGCGCCTCGGCGCGTCACCGTACGCGTTCAACGCCGATTTCCTCGATGGGCTCA
>CAYRER010000013.1:19895-26658 GCA_964423385.1 uncultured Candidatus Saccharibacteria bacterium
GAGGTTGAGGATGTGCTCCCCGAGGTTGTCCGCGATACCGGTGAGTACCTCTCGGTCAATACGAAGAACATCGTCGCAGTTGTTGTTGAGGCGGTGAAGGAGATGTACGGAGAGATGCGGGCGTATATGAGCCGCACCGAGGCGCTTGAGCGCGAGGTTGAGGCACTCCGTGAGGAAGTGGAGGCCCTCCGCGGCAGGTCACTCCCGATTGAGTCGGCAGAACCGGAGCCAGCTCCAGAGGAGGTGACTCTGGATGATGAAGAAGAAACACCGGTTGTTCCGGTAGAGGGACCGGAGCCGACCGTCGAAGCGAGCGAACCGCCGGCACCCTCTCCGGCAGAGATTGTCGAGTAATTTCTGTATGCGAATCCGGCCCTTCATCTTCACGGTCTGTTTCCTCACGACGCTCGCACCGACGGCATTTTCTGCGGAGCTCACGAGTCCGAACTACACCATCGAGGGACAGCGCATCGGCGCCGCGTCGAAGAGCGTGCTCGCTTCGCTCAATTACACGCTCATCCCCGGTCCGGCATCATCGGCACGTGCAGAAGAAACTGTCTCCGCCCCCGGGAGCGGCAAGGGCAGAGCAGGGAGCATCATCCGGCTCGCTCCGAGCGAAGAAACGTTCATTTCCGCCGCGGCACAGACGCTCCTCCCCGGTCCGGCGGCGGTACCGCTCATCGGCAAGGAGGTGAAGCCCGAGGTTGTGTCGGAAGAGGAGCGGGAAGCCGCAACAGCAGATGCTGAGGCGCGCGGCAGGACTCCGTCAGGTGGACTCGAGATGCGCGCGTCGGCCGTTGAATCAGGAACGACACTCTTCGATGGACGCCTTTCCCGTCTCGCGGTTCTCCTCTTCGTCCTTTTTCTCCTCCTCTACATCCGTTCGCGTACGGCGTGGGGCAGGCGGTACCGCCCGTTCTGATAGCATTGAATTCGACATCGGTATATACTACCGGCGATTACTCGTCTCATTTTTCTCACCTATGAGCATACGAAAACTTTTTGATTACTCAGTACCGATGGTTGCCGCGGCAACCATCCTCGTTGTCGGCGCTCTCGCGGTTACCGTGTACCTCGGCAACGTGGCGTACACCATAAAGCTCGCCGCAGACACCGTCGAGGTAACCGGCTCCGCGAAGGAGGCCGTACTCGCCGATGAGGCGCGGTGGGTCATCAACCTTGAGACAAAGACCGGGCTCTCCGACCAGCAGGCAGGATTCAACCGGCTCGACGGCGCGGTCACGAAGATAACCGAGTACCTCGCGAAGGAGGGGTTCACCGAGTACGAGACGCCCGCCGGCACGTCGTACCCGAATTTCTCGTACCCGCAGTACAGTGAGCCGGTCCAGACGGGGTACACCGTGTCGCGCACCATCTTTGTGCGGAGCGACGACGTTGAGAAGCTCGCAGGACTTGCGAACAACGTCGACCCGCTCACCGGCTCCGGCTACACCGTCTCGACGGGTGCGCTCGAGCTCACCGTCGGCACGCTTCCCGAGATGCGCGTCCGGCTCCTCACCGAAGCAATCAAGGATGCCGAGAATCGCGCGAAAGCAATCGCACAGGACAGCGGCCGTGAGGTTGAAATGCTCCGGAATGCCTCATCCGGCGTCGTCCAGGTCTTGGGCGAGGGCGCCGTCGAGGTGAGCGACTACGGCATGTACGACACGCAGAGTCTCCACAAAGAGGTTATGGTGACCGTCCGCGCAACGTTCAGTCTCAAGTAGACGTCACTCGTTGTCTCCTTCCGTAGTTTCGGTATAATGCTTGTCCAGCATTTGGAGATTTATTTTGTTAACCAGTAATCCTAAAGCACACATATGAGTACACCAACACACGTGCCAAATGTCACCTTCAAGGTCCGCGTGCCGAAGGAGGGAATGAATCAGAACACATGTTCGGCGATTGAGGCCGAGTGGCAGGATGTGACAACCGGCGACCTCTTCACAGGGAAGAAGGTTGTCGTCTTTGCGCTCCCCGGAGCGTTCACGCCGACCTGCTCGTCGACGCACCTCCCGGGGTACGAGGCGAAGTACGAAGAGTTCAAGGCGCTCGGCGTCGACGAAATCTACTGCCTCTCGGTCAATGACGGTTTCGTCATGTACGAGTGGGGCAAGACGCAGAATGCGAAGAATGTGAAGCTCATCCCGGACGGTTCCGGCGAGTTCACGAAGGGCATGGGCATGCTCGTGAAGAAGGACAATCTCGGCTTCGGCGAGCGCTCGTGGCGCTACAGCATGTACGTCGTCGACGGCGAGGTGAAGAAGGTCTTCGAGGAAGCGGGGAAGAGCGACAACTTCGGCTCCGATCCGTTTGAGGTCTCTGACGCGGGCACGATGCTCGCCTACCTCAAAGAGGCGGGAGTGTAAGCAGAGATACAATACAGAAAAAACCGGCGCGTGCGCCGGTTTTTTCGTGAGAGAGTTTTGTTCTATGAGGTTGCCCCGGTTCGCTCGATTGCTCGGGCGAGTTCAGCTGAAAGCTCCTCGGTCGTGTATGCGATGCGTCCATCGACGATGTAGTGGTAGTGGTCTTCAATCTCGAAGCGCTGGATGCGGATGCCGTACGGGTTTTGGATATTGTACTGCGAGAAGGGAATGTTCGTTTCCGTGAGTCCGTACGCGCTCCCGTCGGCATTTACGGTGAAGGTGGCGATTTTCGGATGGGGGAGGGTGAACCAGTTCTCGTTGTTGAAGCGGTACGTCGCCGACCCGGTAACCGCACCAACCGTGTAGCGCTCTGCCGCAGATGCCTGCGCCCACGGAGAAAGGAGCGCGATGAGTGAGAGCGCGAGCGCGAAGAGGACTGCCTTACCGATGAGAGGCATAAAAAACGGCTTATTTCCTGATAATTCGAGAACGATTGGAGAACGATTTTCCGCACTATGCTCCTTTTTTGTTACCCTGTCAAGAGTTATTGAAGATTCCACAGTTTGGTGGAATGCTTCGACAAAATGCTGGGGATGTGGTAGTATGCTCCGCAACAAAACGAGGCCTCCGTAGTCGGACGAGAAGGACACTGTTTTGATTACTTAGATAAGAAGATCACAAGATCAAATGAAGGGAAAAATCGCTCGTCTTACTGACCGAGGATTTGGTTTCATCACTCCTGATGAGGGAGGAAATGGAAAGGACCTCTTCTTCCACGCGCGTTCACTCGCGGACGGTCTTATGTACGATTCACTCAAGGAGGGTGACACCGTTACATACGACGTCGAGGATGGAGAGAAGGGACCTGCTGCCGTCAACGTACGGCTCGCATAAGTCACCAGATCAAAACACACAAAGCCGCGGACGTACGTCCGCGGCTTTGTGTGCGTGCGCGCAGTGTGTACAACGTGCGATTCTCTCCGCACACGTATGGTTAAATGGACATGATAGTTACTTCACACATGAAACGAGACAACATCTTCGCGGAGATCATGAACTACATCGTCTCCGGCTACGTGTACTTCGTCGCGCTCACGCTCGTCCTCTACATGGTGAGCTCGCTCGTTGCAGGAGTCCTGGGCCTCGTCACCGGACTCCTCGACATCGGCACTTCCGCCAAGGCGCTCCTCTCAGCTCCTGAGCGCGTCGGGCTCGAGCTCGAGCTCATCCACACGATTGCATTCACCATCGTCCTCGTGAAGGCGTACAAGATTCTCATTGCGTACGCGCACACCCGGCACATCAACCTCAAGTTCCTCATCGAAATCGCCATCATTGCGCCGACCATCGAAATCATCTTCAACAGCCGAAACTACCCCCTGGAACTCAATATGCTCTTTGCAGCGTTCGCGTTCTTCAACCTCGTCGCGTACCTCTTCTTCTACAAGACCGTGAAGACGGTGAGCAGTGACTACCAGAAGGAGAGTCACATCGGGTTCACCAAGTGAACCGCCTACTCCGGAAGACCGAGTCGTCCGCGGAGCGCGGAAACTTCTTTTCCGGTGAGTTCGTGGTAGTTGCCCGGCGTGAGGTTCCTGATTTCAAAATCGAGCATCCGCGTCCGCTTGAGCCGCGTCACCTGAAACCCCATCGCGGCGCACATGCGGCGCACCTGATGCTTCTTTCCCTCGGTGAGCGTAATGCGGAAGGAATTTTCTCCGAGCGGCTCGGCGTGTGCCGGCTTCGTGCGATACCCCTCGATGTTCACGCCTCTCCGGAGACCGTTTAGGAATGTCTCGGTCACGCGCTTATCGACGGACACCTCGTACTCTCGCTCGTGCTCACGTTCGGGGCTGAGAATGCGTCCGGTGATGCGGCCGTCGTTGGTGAGGATGATGAGACCCTCGGAGTCCTTGTCGAGCCGTCCGACGGGGAAGAGTCCGGTAATCTTATGGTCACGCTTCACCTGCGCCGCGATGTCCACCTCACCTTCGCCCGGCGAGTGCGTGATGACGCCGCGCGGTTTGTAGTAGAGGAGGTATCGGTAGCGGATTTCGTTGTACCCCTTCATTTCGACACGGTCGCCCTCGTTCACTCTCTGCCCGAGAGTTGCTTTCTTTCCGTTCACAAAAACACGCCCGGACTCTATGAGGGCGTCGGCGCTCCGCCGCGTCGCGTACCCCGCCTGCGCGAGGTACTTGTTGATGCGCATAGGAAATTCTCCAGCTTCCATAATGCCAGTGATTATGCTAGCATTTTTTAATTATGTCAATGAACCGGGTACACGACGTCATCGTGGTGGGTGGAGGACCGGCAGGTATGATGGCTGCGGGGCGGGCTGCTGAGCGCGGACTCTCCGTTCTTCTCGTGGAGAAGAATCCAGTTCTCGGCAAGAAGCTCTCCATTACCGGCGGCGGCCGGTGCAACATCACCAACGCCGAGTACGACGTGCGCGCGCTCCTTCCGCATTATGGGCCGGCCGAGCAGTTCCTCTATGCGCCGTTTTCACAGTTTGGTGTCAAAGACACCTTCTCCTTTTTTGAAGCGCACGGGCTTCCGCTCACGATTCAAGAGCGGAAGCGTGCATTCCCGGAAACGGAGCGTGCACAGGACGTCACTGCCTGCATGGAGCGGTACGTTCACGAGCACGGCACCACCGTGCTTGTGAGGACGCCGGTTCTCGGTTTCAAAACAGAAGCGGGCACGGTAGCAGGCATCATCACCTCTCTGGGTGTACATACGGCGCGTGCGTACGTCATCGCGGTCGGCGGCCGTTCTCACGCTGAAACTGGCTCGACCGGAGAGGGGTTCTCGTGGCTCTCATCCATCGGACATACGACTCATGCTCCGAACCCGAATCTCGTACCGCTCACAACAGATACGGGGTGGGTGCGACGTCTCCAGGGCGTGAAGCTCTCCGATGTTAAAATCACTTTTGTCGGGAGGAAAAAGAAGTTCGTCAGGCGCGGCGATGTGCTCTGCACGCACTTCGGTCTCTCCGGTCCTGTTGTTCTCGGGAGCGCACGGGAGGTTGAGCTCATGCGCACTGCCGGGCCGGTCACCGCACACATTGACCTCTTTCCGGACAGCGACGTGGGCGCACTCCGCGACCGGCTTGGGGAGCTTCTCCGTTTCCACCAGAACAAGTCGCTCGAGAATGCACTCCGGGAACTTCTCCCTCGTGCGGTCGCGGGCGCCGCTCTCGAAGTATTTCCCGAGGCGGTGCTGAAGACGAAGAGCCACAGCACGCCGCGTGACGTTCGTCACGCGCTCGTCGACCGGCTCAAGAACATGGAGGCGGTCATCACCGGCACCATGGGATACGACTGGGCTGTTGTCTCGGACGGAGGGGTCGATCTCAGTGAGGTCGACACGAGGACAATGCAATCAAAGAAACACCCAAATCTCTACATCGTCGGTGATGTACTCCACATCCCGCGACCGTCGGGTGGGTACTCGCTCCAGCTTTCCTGGACGACCGGCTACGTTGCTGGCGAGCACGTCTGTCGGCACGCTACTCGAGTGGAATGAGTTTCGTCGCGTAGTACGTGAGTTCTGAGGGGTTGAGCTGAAGCTGCTGTGTTCCGTCGAATGAAAAGGGAAGCTGTGTCACCTGGAGACGATACTCTCCCGGCTTCTCTGGAGCGTACGCGACGAGGAGTGTGAAGTGTCTCTTGATTCCACGGGATACGACGTATTCGAGTCCGCTCACGGGGGCACTGCTCAAAACTATTCCGACCGCCTTACCTCCCCCCGGATTCCCCTCTCCATCAAGAATCTCATACGAGAGAGTGCTGTTCTTCCGCTCCGTTCCGCGCTCCGTGAAAATTGGCATATGGAGAGTGTGCTTTCCGACGCCGAATGCATACTCGATGGTGAAGAGTGCCCCGCCGCCGACCGGAATCGCTTCCTGGTTTGTTGTGAAGTAGGCGTGGGAAGCCCCGGGTATGGAGAGTCCTCCGAGGAGGACGAGAACCAGGACCAAGATTCGTACAGCGGGTGTGATGTGTGTCATCCGTTCATTATACAGCAAAGACGCGCACGAAAAAGACCACGTGAGGTGGTCTTTTTCGTGCCGAAGAGACTAGCTAGTCATCCTCGTCCTCATCATCGTTATCTGAATCATCCTCGTCGTCCGAGTCATCATCAGAATCCTCATCTTCATCATCAAGTTCCCTGAGGAGCTCCCTCTTAATTTCCTCCTTAAGGTCACTGTCGAGCTTTGCGACGGTCGTGTCGAGCTCATCTGCGACAGCGCGGAGGATGTCGCCGTAGATGAGGGAATCGAGCTCGAGCGTATATTCCGTGCCCTCGAACTTGAAGGCGATTGTGTCGCCGTCGTCCTCAGACTCTATCTCAACCTCAAACTCGTCTGAATCCTCATCCTCGTCTTC
>CAYRER010000014.1:0-2441 GCA_964423385.1 uncultured Candidatus Saccharibacteria bacterium
CAGCACATCTACCAGAAGGCGTTCCAGCTCCTCCGCGAGTCAAATGATCCGGTTGCCGCAAAGTACTCGCTCCGACGCGCCGTCTTCGGTCTTGGGCCGACCGGATTTCCATTTGAGGACTTCCTCGGCAAGGTGTTCGAAGCGGAGGGATACCGGACGAAGCGCCGGCTCACGCTCCGGGGTAAATGTGCGGTTCACGAAGTTGACCTCGCCGCATACTCACCTGACCACAGCTTTGTCGCTGAAGCGAAGTTCCACGCACGGCCCGGTGTGAAGTCTGACCTTCAGGTCGCGATGTACTCGTACGCGCGGTGGCTCGACCTCGAGTCGGCACGCGTCTGTGAAGAAGACACGTGCGGCATCATCTCGCTCTACCTCATCACGAACACAAAGTTCACCTCGGCGGCAATCAAATACGCGGCGTGCACCGGCATCAAGCTTCTCTCGTGGGGCTATCCGAAGGGAGACTCGCTCCAGGATAAAATTGAACGCTACCGCGTATACCCGATTACCGTCCTCTCCCGCCTCAGTTCGGGACAGAAGCAGGCACTGCTCCAAAGCGGAATCATCCTCTGCTCGGAACTCGAGCGGAAGCCCAACCTCCTCCGGCGCATCGGCATTTCAGATCAGAAAATCGAGGCAATTCTCCACGAAATCCGCTCGCTCCACGGCCATTTGTAGCCGTCTTTGACAAATAAAACCCGAAGATGCGGAATCATTCTAGCTATGTATTCAGCCATTTTTGCGTGATATAATCGCTCCCACATTACCAGAGGTCTAGAGAGACACGTAAGCGTTAACTATGTCAGAAGTAGAAAGAGAGGAAAGCAAGAAGACCGTTGTTGCATTTATTACCGGACTCCTCATCGGAGGATTACTTGTCTGGGTGTTCTCATCATCTCCTGCAGCAGAGGCTCCGGTAAACGGTGCGTCTGATGACGCAGAGAAGGTAACGCTCGAGGGTACGACCGCAGAGAAGGTTGCGGATTCAGCACCGAAGGCAGAGACTGCAGTTTCCGGCACCGGCTCAATCAAGGTTGTCGATCAGAAGGCAGGGAAGCTCGTCGTGCTCGGCACGCTCGAGTATCCGGCGGCGGGCGGCTGGGTCGTCGTCCGTGACTACATGGACGGCGTTCCGGGGAACATCCTCGGTGCGGCCCGCTACAGCACAGAAGAGGGCCTCACTCCGACCGCGGTTGAGCTCATCCGCGAGACGACGGCGGGAAGCTCATACCAGGTTGTCTTCTACACAAACGAGGGTGCTCCCGAGTTTGCGACAGGTGAAGACAAGCCGGTCGAGGGCATCTCTGCGACGTTCAAGGCAAACTAAGCATTTCTCTCGGTAAAAAGCGCCCCAGAGTGGCGCTTTTTACGTATCTCCCGCGGGCTCTGGTATACTCTCTCCTATGGGAACATTCACCAAGAAATACAACCCGAACCGGAGCACCGATTGGAACTATGGCGGTCCGAACTGGCGCCTCTCACGCTCGAAGATTGACCTCTTCGTCGAGTGTCCGCGCTGTTTCTATCTCGATAACAAGCTCGGCACGGCACGTCCTCGCGGTCCCGCGTTCACCCTCAACGTCGCCGTCGACGCGCTCTTCAAGAAAGAATTCGACGCATACCGGAAGGAGGGGAAGGCGCACCCCATCATGGTGAAGTACGGTGTGAAGGCGATTCCGTTCGCACACAAGGATCTCGATACCTGGCGTGAGAATTTCAAGGGAGTTGAGTATGCGGACCCCGAGACCGGCTTCACCATTTCTGGTGCAGTCGATGACGTGTGGCAGGACGAGAGCGGTTCGCTCATCGTCGTCGACTACAAGGCGACCGCAAAGGACGGCACTATAGAAACCCTCGCTGACTCCGCGTGGGAAGACCAGTACAAGCGCCAGATGGGTGTCTACCAGTGGCTCCTCCGGAAGAACGGCTTCACTGTCTCTGATACCGGCTACTTCGTGTACGCAAACGGCCTCTCCGACAAGCCGGCGTTCAACGACACGCTCACGTTTGAGACGACCCTGGTCCCGTGCGCGGGCGACACATCATGGATAGAGCCGACACTCGGGAAAATTAAGGAGTGCCTCGAAAAGGATGCAATTCCGCCCGTAGGCGAGTCGTGCGAGTTCTGCCCATACCGCGAGGCGAGCGGAAAGAAGCTCCAGCACCTGCACAAACATGCAAAAAAGTAGGTCATTCGCAGAAAAAGTACGTGCCGTCGTACGGAAGATTCCGAAAGGAACGACGCTTTCGTACGAAGAGGTGGCCAAGCGTGCAGGAAACCCCCGCGCGTACCGGGCGGTCGCACACATAATGGCGAGAAATTACGACCCCGTGGTGCCGTGTCACCGCGTCATACGGAAGGACGGAAGTTTGGGTGGATACAACCGCGGCGGTATAATGGCGAAGAAGAAGATTTTACAAGGAGAGGGGGTTAACAT
>CAYRER010000014.1:2541-17728 GCA_964423385.1 uncultured Candidatus Saccharibacteria bacterium
TCCGCAGTCGAGGAGTACTACGACAACCACTCGGCATTTATTGCCGACTTCGGCGCCGTTATGGACGAGCGTCTCCTCATCTACCAGGAGTTCAGCAACATACTGAACCGGCGTCTCAAGAATGCTATACTCTCGGAGTTTAACAGCGTATTCACCGAGTACAAGAATTTCCTCCAGGATGTCCAAAAGAAGCAGGAGAACTACTGAGAAACTGAAGCGGGTCAGGCGTGTCCGCGACATCACCGAATACCGAATTCCCCGAAACGGGCTCCGGGTGCTCTTTGTCCCTCGCCGCGGCACCGGTGTTGTGACGACCAACATCATGTATTTTGTCGGCTCACGCGACGAGGCACGGGGCGAGACGGGGCTCGCGCACATGCTCGAGCACATGCTCTTCAAGCCGACGTCGTTCGATCTCGCGCGGAAGACCGAGTCAGCATCGATGGTGTTCGAGCGGGAAACGGGTATCGTCCTCAATGCGAACACCTGGAAAGACCGTACGACGTACTACTTCTCGTACCCGAAGAAATATCTCGACCGCGCGCTCCGCATCGAAGCCGAACGTATGCAGAATCTCGTCCTCACCGAGAAAGAGTTCATGCCGGAGCGCACAAACGTGCTCTCTGAATTCGACATGTATGCAGGCGACCCGGAATTTGCGCTTTCAGTCGAGATGAACGCCGCCGCCTTCCACTCACACACGTACGGGCACGAGACTATCGGTTTTCGTGAAGACATTGCCGCGTACACGGTGGAACAGCTCCGCGCATTCTACGGAGCGCACTACGCGCCGCGAAATGCCGTCCTCATGCTCGTCGGCGACCTCACGGAGACCGAAATGAAACGTACGGTGACCGCACACTTCGGGAGACTCACGAACCCTGCCGAGGAACCGCGACGGTACGTGCTCACCGAACCCACCCAGGAGGGGCTCCGGACGGTGACCGTCGCGCGTCCGTCGGAGACACGTATCTACGCGGTCGGTGTGAAGCACGCCGGTTTTCCAAAGCGGGAGTGGTACCTCACCATGGTTGCCCTCGACCTCCTCGCCGGCGGGAAAGACAGCGTCCTCCACCGGGCACTCGTCGACACGGGGCTCGCAACGCGCATCGACAGCGCCCTCGAGCCGACGAAAGATGACAATCTCGCCATCATCTACGTGACCGCAGGTGCAAAGACACCGCTCCCGAAACTCGAGCGCGCGTTCGCGAATGCACTCGAAAAGCTCACTCTACCCGCAGTTGCTCCGTACCTGAAAAAGATTATTGCGAAGAGCATCGCCGGGGAGCGTGCGACCCGCGAGAACAGTCTGGGGTACGTCGCCGAGCTCACCGAGTACGTGAGCGCCGGGGAGTGGGAGGCGTTTTTCAAGACCGAGGAGATTCTCCGGAGCTTCACCCCGCGCGAGGCGCTTGCACACCTCAAGACGCTCTTTCGTGACAGCAATACAACCGTCGGACGCTTTATCGGCACCAAGGCAAACGTATGACGCGACAGAAGACACATCCCGGAGAAGAACACGTCATCAGCGAAGGCACAGGGCTCGCGCTCATGCTCGCCACCATTCCCGTCTTTGAGCGGTATGGGACGCAGGAAGAGGCGCTCCTCCACGTCTATGCCGACATGCTCACTGCAGGCGCAGGAGCGTACACGCGGGACGGCTTCACCGATGCACTCGCGCTCCTCGGCACCTCGCTTTCAGTGACAGCAGACGCCGGTGCGCTTGCGGTGAGGATCCAGTCAACCGAAGAGAATCTCTCAAAATCACTCGCACTCGTAAAGACCATGTTTCGCACCCCGCGGTTTGAAGCAAAGGAGCTCGTCCGCGTGAAGAAGCACACGGTGAATGCACTCCCCCTCATGCGCGAAGACGCACGAGCACGCGCGTACCAGGTATGTGTAAACCAGCTCCTCGAAGGAGACGACATCAGGCGGAGTGCCCCACCTGAAACCTTCGTGCGTGCGGTACAGGAGGTCTCGAGAGCGGACCTTCAGTCACTCCACGCTCAGATCACGAAGAAACGCTGGGTGTACACAGCGGGAGGAAGCGCAGAGACCATTTCGCTCATTGTCCGCACAGCATCAGCACTTTCTGGAGAAACCGAAACGCTCCAGGTGCGCCGTCCGGTACTGAAGCCCGGTGCTAGAGAAGTTCACCTCATCAACATTCCACATAAGCAGAATATTGAGTTCACTCTGGGCGGCGCGCTCCCGCTTCGAGTAACCGACCCAGAGTATGCGGCATTCACCTTCGGCATGAGCGTCCTCGCACTCCAGGGCGGCTTCTCGGGACGCCTCATGAGCATCGTCCGCGAGAAAGAGGGACTCACGTACTCCATCTATGGAAAAGCGGAGGAGTCGACCAAGGACGCAGACGGATTCTGGAGAATCATGACGTTCTTCAACCCGAAGGATGCGCTCCGGGGCATCACCTCGACGATGCGAGAGATTGAGCGGATGCGCCGGAACGGGATTACGAAAGATGAGCTCGTCCGGTTTAAGGCAATTCTCACGACGCGCGCCGCGCTCAAGGAAGATTCACTCATCGCGAAAGTCGGCGAGCTCCACGGTCTCAAGGAAATGGGGCTCACGCTCGATTTTTACACTTTGTTCAGAGCGGACATCGAACGAATGACTACCGCGCGGGTGAATACAGCAGTACGCGCACACCTGAGCACCAAACACTTCATTGTGAGCGGTGCCGGTCCGGTTTCTTCCGTCGAGCGCGAGCTCAAGAAATTCCAGACCTAGGAGACCTCATGGAGCACACCGCCGCTCCTCCACGCAATTCCTCTCGTTCCTCCTCTCGAGTGTTTCGTCGATTTATACTATATCCTACATATGTACGATATAGTATAAATAACAAAAGAGCCGATGCTGTCTTGAAAATGGGGAGCTTGGAGACGAGAGAGTGTTTTAGAAAAGAAAATGGGCAGGACGAGGTCCTGCCCGAGGTGGCGCACTCCGCGGGTGCGGATGTTACGCGGTATTCGCCGGCGCCCTCGTGTACACGATGGCGTCCGTCCAGACGTCGCGGGGGGTGAGGGAGCAGTTGAAGTCGAGGACGGGAGCCGAGCGCTCGTCTTCCTGACCCGCCACGACGATTGCCGGGGCGGGGTAGTGCGGGTCGTTCTTGTGAGCTGGGGCCGTGTAGTAGGGGTAGATGAGCACCTCCCCGGATGGGATGGCACTCGCCGTACCAGCCATACCCACGACCCCGAGCCCCGCCAGCACGGCAGCATGCAGGGACTTTCGTTTGAACGTGTTCAAGGGGGTTTCCTCCTCTTTGGACGTTCTCCCAACAGCTCGGAAACAAAGTGCTTCGAACCTGGGTACCTTAAGCGTAGCAGGGAACATGAGTCCCAGCAATACGATGTGCTGGCCACAACCTCTACTACTCTCCCATCCAATCCCTCTCATTCCTCTTCTCGGATGTACCGTCGATTTATATTATATCCTACATATGTACGATATAATATAAATGAAAAAAGCGCGGCGTCGAAGAAGAGTGGGGAGGGGGAGAGAGAAGAGAGGAGAAAGAAGAGAGAAGTGGAAATAAAAAAGAACAGGACCGGGGGTCCTGTTCGAAGATGGCCGGATGGCCAGCGAAGCTTGTGTGGCTACCGTCCCCGCGGGGCGGGCCGAATCGGAGAAAGGGGAACTAACTCCGACCCGTGCCCGCCCGCGGCGGCCGGCCGCGCATGTACTGCCACTCGGTGAGGGAGTCTTCGCTCACTCCACTCACCGGGGCCGCCGGCCGTGGTTCAGGCCGCGGTGCCCGTCGTGCCGATGGTGCGGAAGTTCATGCCGGCGTCCAGCGTCGTGCTGGGGGCCGAGGTGCCGCCGTCGTTGAAGTGCGCACTGGCCCTCACGAGGGAGGGCGACCGCATTCGGAACTTCATGGCTGGTTCTCCTTTTGCTGTTGGGGAAGAAACCTTCCTTCTGAAACGTTTTCAATGAGAGCACCCGGGCCTTCTCACGGCACCCTGCCGCAGACCCCAGGTAGAAAAGACTCTACCAGAAGCAGAAACCTTGTCAAGTGGGTAAAACTGTGTCCTCATCCGTCACAGCCGGCCGTTGCGGATTCCTGGGAATGTGTCAGAATTGCGGAATATGAATCTCCTCCTCCTCGGCCTCACCCTGAGCACCATCGGCAAGCTCGTCCTCGGCTGGGCGGTCCTCCGCGTCCATATGTACATGTACCGCGAGCGCGACATTGACGGCGTCGTTCTCCGCGCCATCAAGCGCGAGGAGTACATCACGCTCGTCGCCCTCATTCTCATCGTCATCGGGTACGTCCTTGAAATACTCTTCTACCAGGGCTCAACCGAGCTCCTCACGTGCACCGGTGAGGAGTGTGCCGCCGCCGTCTCCGCTGCGTTCTCGCGCTAGAACGGATACCTGTTGTGTAGTATAGTGCTTTTCGTATGACTGGAAACGAGATTCGGAGCAAATTTTTGGCGTTTATGGAGCAGAACGGACACGCCGTCATCCCGTCCTCTGCCATTGTGCCCGAGAATGATCCGACGACGCTCTTCACCGGAAGCGGGATGCAGCCCCTCGTGCCGTACCTCATGGGCGAGATGCACCCCAAGGGGACGCGCCTCGTGAACTCCCAGAAGTGCTTCCGTGCAGAAGATATCGACGAGGTCGGCGACAATCGTCACACGACCTTCTTCGAAATGCTCGGCAACTGGTCCTTGGGCGACTACTTTAAGCACGAACAGCTCCCGTGGTTCTACCACTTCCTCACCGAAGAAGTCGGTCTCAACCCGGAGAACCTCTACGTAACTGTCTTTGCGGGCGACGAGCACGCGGGCGTGCCGAAGGACACCGATTCCGTTCTCATCTGGCAGAAAATCTTTACCGAGAAGGGAGTATCCTCCGGCGTCGCACACATGGGTTCTGAACGGGAGGGCGGGGAGCGGGGAATGAAACCCGGCGAGCGCATTTTCTACTACGACTCTTCAAAGAACTGGTGGAGCCGAGCGGGGAAGCCCGAGAAGATGCCTATCGGAGAAATCGGCGGACCAGACAGCGAGATGTTCTACGACTTCGGCACCCCGCACGATACGAAGTTTGGGACACACTGTCACCCGAACTGCGACTGCGGCCGCTTTCTCGAAATCGGCAACTCGGTCTTCATGGAGTACGTGAAAGCAGACGACGGCTCGTTCCAGAAGCTCCCGAAACAGAACGTCGACTTCGGCGGCGGACTCGAGCGCATCACCGCGGCTTCCGTCGGCGATGCCGATGTCTTCATGATTGACCTCCTCCAGAACGTCATCCGTCAGATTCAGTCGCTCTCGGGGAAGGCGTACGAGGAGAATAAGCCGGCGTTTCGCATCATCACCGACCACATCCGCGGGGCCGTCTTTATGATTGGCGAGAACATTCTCCCATCAAACAGCGAACAGGGATACTTCACGCGACGGCTCCTCCGCCGCGCGGTGCGCTACGCAGACATCCTCGGCATACCCCACGGCGAGCTCAAGAATCTCGCCCAGTCGGTCGTCGAAACGTACGCCGGACACTACCCGTACCTCAAGGAGCACGCCGGCAAGATTCTCGAAGCGATTCACGCCGAGGAGATGCAGTTCCGGAAGACCCTCGCAAACGGCCTCAAAGAATTCAACAAGATTGCAATCCGGGTCACCGTCCCTGTCGTGAAGCAGGATGGGAAAGTTATTCAGAATCCCGAGAAGGCGGTCACACAGGAGAAATTCATCACCGGCGAGAACGCATTCAATCTCTTCACGACGTATGGATTTCCGATTGAACTCACCGTTGAGATTGCGAAGGAACGCGGCATGACCGTCGCCCTCAATGAATTTGAGGCGCTCATGGAGAAACACCGCGAACTCTCGCGTGCGGGGGCAGAGCAGAAGTTCAAGGGCGGACTCGCCGACCACTCGGAGAAGGTCGTTATGTACCACACGGCGACACACCTCCTCCTCGCAGGGCTTCGGAAATACCTCGGCACTGGCGTCCACCAGGCAGGGTCGAACATCACCGGCGAGCGCCTCCGCTTTGACTTCACCTGCCCGGAGAAAGTCCCCGATGAAGTGCTCAGAAAGGTTGAGGAGTACGTCAACGATGCCATCAGGGCCGGTGCATCGGTCTCCATCGAGACGATGAAGAAAGCAGACGCGGAAAACGACCCAACCGTCGAGGGAAGCTTCTGGGACCGTTACCCCGACGAGGTGAAAGTGTACACGGTGAAAGATGCTGCGGGCACCGTGTACTCCCGCGAACTCTGCGGTGGACCCCACGTTGAGAATACCGGCACCATCACGGGCACATTCAAAATTGTGAAGGAAGAGTCGTCGGCACAAAATGTGCGCCGTATCAAAGCGGTGCTCGAGTAGCGACTGAACAAAAAGCCGACGCGACTTTTGGTCGCGTCGGCTTTTTACATTTCTTATTTCCTCCTCTTTCCCCATTTTAACTTTTAACTTTTAACTTTTAACTTTTCTAAGCGGTATACTAAGAACATGTTCAGCTTCTCGCGGCGAACAAACGAACCTCTCTACGGGGCGCTCATTGACATAGGTTCCGGCACCATCGGTGTCGCCATTGTCGCGTCCGACCTCAAAAAACAGCTCCCGACTATTCTCTATCAGAATCGCGTCACCATGCGGGTAGGGAAGAATGCGGGCGGAAGCGACGAGGGTCTCCGCCGCGTCCGCGAGATGCTCCTCTCGACGTCTCTCATGCTCTCCGAGGAAGGCGGCGTCGCGCTCCGCGAAGAGAATCCGAAGGCGCGTGTCGGGGAACTCTGCGTCACCGTCTCGTCTCCGTGGTCATATACGCTCGTGCGGAAGGTTGACTACCGTGAAGATGAGCCGTTCCGGGTCACTCCAGCAATCCTCAAGGATCTCGTCGGGAGCGCGGAAGCGGCCATCCTCGAGGCAGTGCGGAAGGAGAGCGGCGCGGGAAAGGAGGGGTTTGAAATCGTCGAACGTGCGACGGTCGGCATTACCGTGAATGAGTACCCCGTCGTAAGCCCGCTCAAGCTCGAGGGAACGGTGCTCGACCTCTCCCAGGTTGCCGGTCTCATCCCGACGAAGATTATAGAATCGGTCACGGAGATACAGGACAAGCTCTTCCCGAAGACCCGTCTCCACGCGCACACCTCCATGCTCGCTATGTACAGCGTTCTCGCAGACATCTTTCCGCGGACGCACACGTTCGGCATCATCGACGTCACCGCAGAAGCGACCGAGTTCGGCATCGTTGAAGACGACACGCTCATCGAGAACACATTCATCCGGAGCGGGACGAATGGGTTTCTTAAAAGCGTCATGGCGAAGACCGAGCGGCCGCTCGCCGACATCGAGACGAACCTCCGCGCCTTCAGCGACAAATCCGTCACAAAAGACAAGGACGTCCTCGCGGGGCTCGCCGAGTACAGCGAGCTCATCCGGGAAGGTGTTGAGCGCATCCTCGAGCGCCGGACGTTTCCCGGGCAGATTGTCGTCATCGCACACGAACCGTACCGGGAGGCATTCACCGAGGCGGCGTTCCGCGGCGTCCGGGCGGCAACCGGCAAAAAGCCAAACGTCGTTGCGCTCAGCCAGCACCTCATCCGGGAAATCTGCCACGGAACGGGAGAGGATGTGTACCTCGCGCTCGCCGCACGCTTTTTCCACAAATTGCACGCCCGGGAGGAGGATGATGGGGGGTAAGAGTATATACTTATAGATATATGGCACAGAAATGGAATCTGCAGGACATCAGACCTGCTGGAGCTCCGAAGTCTGCACCTCGGGAACCCGCACCGCGACGGGCGAACCAGGACATCGCTCCGCGTGCGCCGAAGATTGAGCACCCGCCTGCTTTTGACGACTCCGACCTTGCGACACTCGACATCATTGACGGAAATACGGTAAAGCGTACGCGCGCCATCATCACGGCGGTCGTCGTCGTCATTATCGTCGCGCTCGGTTACTTTGTGAACGTCATGCTCGGCGGGGCGGAGGTGACCGTCTACCCCAAAGTGCGCGACATCTTCGTTCAGGCAGAGTTTACCGCGTACACGAATCCGAAAGTCGGCGACCTCGGCTATGAGCTTCTCACCCTTGAGGCGACCGGCGAGAAGCAGGTGAAGGCCGCGGGGAAGGAGATGGTTTCGACACGCGCCGAGGGTGAAATCATGATTTACAACGCGAAGAGCACCTCGCCCCAGCGTCTCATCAAGAACACCCGCTTTGAAACCCCGGAAGGTCTCATCTTCCGCATCAAGGAATCCATTGAGGTGCCGGGCGCAACAGAGGATGCAAAGGGGAACACAGTGCCGGGGAGCATCATGGCGGTCGTCTTCGCCGATGGTGTCGGCGAGACGTACAACATCGGCCCCGCGCGGTTCACCGTCCCCGGCCTCAAGGGTACCGAGCAGTACGACTACGTCTACGCGGAGTCAACCGTCGGGTTTACCGGCGGATTCGAGGGGGAGAAGTACATCATTGATGAAGCAGAGCTTGAGACTGCGAAGCAGGCGCTTCACATCGAGCTCCGCAACACCCTCCTCGAACGGCTCAAGGCGGAGCGTCCCGCAGGATTTGTCATCTACGAGAACTCCGTTGCGCTCACCTTTGAGGAGCTCCCGTCAACTCAATACGGCGACTCGCTCGCAACTATCAAGGAGCTCGCCCGCCTCCAGGTCCCCATCTTCAGAGAGGCGGAGTTTGCGAAGTTCCTCGCCGACAAGAGTGTCCCCGACTACGCGGGAGACCCTGTCACCATCCCGAATCCGGAGACGCTCACATTTACGTACGCCTCGCCGACGACAACCATAAGCGACCTTTCACCGCTCACCTCGCTCCCGTTCATGCTCAAGGGGGATGCCCGCATCATCTGGGAGTTTAACGAGGAGAAGCTCAAAGAGGAGCTCCGCTCCATCGACAAGAAAGATTCCGCAGCCGTCTTCGGAGCATACCCCTCAATCAGAAACGCCGAGGCCCGGGTGAAGCCCTTCTGGGAGACCGCCTTTCCAGACAACCCTGAGGACATCCAGGTGGAAACTGTTATTGAGGCAGAGGGGGTGCGCACACCCTAACTCTCCTGTCGACAGCCGAGCTTGACGTTCGGCCGTCTTTTTGTTAGACTCACGGACGTTTGATGCAAGAGAAATCAGACAAAGATACGCTCGTCTACGGGACAGTAGAAGAGGCGCTCCCTAATGCGCTTTTTCGAGTTTTACTGGACGGGGAAGAGAAGCCGATTCTCGCTTACCTCGCTGGCAAGATGCGTAAGTTCAAGATCCGGGTTCTCGTGGGCGACCGCGTCGCGGTAGTCCCTGAACCCTACGGGGGAAAAGCACGCATCGCTAAGCGCCTTTAATTCAACCATGAAAATTCGCTCATCAGTAAAGAAGATAAGCCCTGACGACAAGATTGTGCGCCGACGGGGGTACGTGTACGTCATTAACAAGAAAAAGCCGCGCAATAAGCAGCGACAAGGATAACCATGAGAATCGCAGGTATCACCATTCCAGAGGCAAAGCACCTCGAGTACGGTCTCACTGCCGTCTACGGCATCGGCCACTCGCGTGCACTTTCAATACTCCGCGGCCTCAAGATTGACCCGATGAAGACCGTGAAAGATCTCACGACCGAAGAGGAGAACGCCATCCGCGAGAAGGTCGAGTCATTTACCATCGAGGGTGAGCTCAAGCGCGAGGTCGCCGGCAACGTTAAGCGCCTCAAGGACATCAAGTCGTACCGCGGCAGCCGGCACGCGAAGCGCCTTCCGGCGCGCGGCCAGCGCACGAAGACGAACGCCCGGACTCTCAAGGGAGTGAAGAAGACGATGGGCTCCGGCCGCCGCAAGCTCGAGAAGACCTAATCCCTGTTTATAGTCATCAGCATTCATTGACCTATGGGTAAGAAACGAATCATCAAGAAGGGAGGGGACGCGAACGCGGGATCAACCGCGCTCACCCGCGTGCCGAAGAAGAAGGTCGCAACGGGTATCCTCAATGTGCTCGCAACCTTCAACAACACCATCCTCACGCTCTGCGACGGGAAGGGCAACGCGCTCATTTCGGTGTCTTCCGGTGCGCTCGGCTTCAAGGGGTCGCGCAAGTCGACGCCGTTTGCCGCGGCGAAGGTCGGCGAGATGATTGGGGAGAAGGCGCTCCAGATGGGCATGAAAGACGCATCAGTCATTATCCGCGGCATCGGTGCGGGACGTGAGTCGGCGCTCCGCGGCTTTTCAGGAAAGGGTATCGCAATCACCAAGATTGCAGACCGCACGCCGGTTCCGCACAACGGCCCCCGGCTTCCAAAACCACGGCGAATCTAACTAATTCAGGCATATGATCATTGGTCCGAAATACAAAATAGCGAAGCGGCTCGGTGCGGGCGTCTTCGAAAAGACACAGACGCAAAAGTTTGCGCTCTCTGAGGCGCGAAGCGCGCGCGTGAAGACGGGGAAGCGCGGCGGCATGACGACCGACTACAAGAAGCAGCTCATCGAGAAGCAGAAGATGCGTTTCCTCTACGGCATCTCTGAGAAGCAGCTTGCAAACTACGTGAAAGATGCGGTCGCGACCGGCGCTCAGCCGATTGCTGCTCTCATTGCACGCATCGAGTCCCGTCTCGACAACGTCGTGTACCGACTCGGATTTGCGAAGACCCGCCGGCTTGCACGGCAGATGGTCTCACATGGCCACATTCAGGTAAACGGCCGCCGATACAACATTCCATCGCACCGCGTCTCGGTCGGCGATGTCATTTCGGTCCGCGAGCAGAGTAAACCGTCTCCGCTTTTCATGACGCTCCAGGAGACGCTCGCCGCACACACCCCGGGCGCATGGCTCACCCTCGACGCGAAGAACCTCAAGGGCGAGAAGAAGTCAGAGCCGACGTACGAGGCCGCCGAGACAATTTTTGATCCGCAGCAGGTACTTGAGTACTACAGCCGGTAATTTTAGTCACTAAGCATTAAGTCATCACCATGCTTGAAACAAACGTAACACTGCCGTCGAAGCCCCGCGTCATCAAGGAGGAGGAATTCTCCGGGGTCTTTGAAATTGACGGACTCTATCCCGGCTACGGACACACACTCGGCAACTCGCTCCGCCGCATCATCCTCTCGTCGCTTCCCGGCGCGGCAATTACCCAGGTGAAAATCGACGGTGTCGACCACGAGTTTTCGACGCTTGAGGGCGTCAAGGAGGACGTCATCACGATACTCCTCAACCTCAAGCGCATCCGCCTCGCAATGCACAGCGATACTCCGCTCACCCTCACGCTCAAGGCATCCGGCGAACGCACCGTAACTGCAGGCGACATCACCATGCCGAGCCAGGTGACTATCTTGAACCCCGAGCAGAAGATTGCAGAAATCACCGCAAAGGGAACGACGCTCAACATGGAGATTACGGTCGAGCATGGACTCGGGTACGTCCCGCGTGAGGTGCACCAGAAGGATAAGGTCGACATCGGCACGATTGCACTTGATGCGGTCTTCACGCCGATTCGCCGCGTGAACTACGAGGTAGAAAATATGCGCGTCGGCGACCGCACCGACTACAACCGCCTCCGCATCTTCATCGAGACAGACGGCACGCTTAGCCCGCGCCAGGCACTCGAGAACTCGATTGAGATTATGGTCCATCAGCTGAAGGCAATCATCGGATTCCAGGATGCCGTCGAGAAGGCGCCGGCCGTAGAAGCGCCGGAGACTACAGCAGCGCCGGAAGCCGATGCTGTCGATACGGATGTCTTGAAGACCCGCATCGAAACCCTCGACCTCTCGACGCGGACGCAGAATGCGCTCGAGAATGCAAACATCAGGACGGTCGGCGGCCTCGTACGGAAGAAGAAGGATGACATCCTCGAGCTCGAGGGCATCGGTCCGAAGGGCGTCGAAGAGATTGAGAACATCCTCAAGGGTATGAACGTGGGATTTAAGGAATAAGGTATGCGACACCACAACAAAAACAGGACGTTTGGACGGTCACGGAGTCAGCGCTCGGCGCTTCTCCGCGGTCTCGCTATGAACCTCATCGAGCACGGCAAGATTATGACGACCGAGGCGAAGGCCAAGGAGCTCCGCCCGTACGTCGAGAAGCTCATCACGAAGGGGAAGGAGAACACGCCGGCGGCACGGGCGCTCGTCGCATCGAAGCTCGGCGAACCGAAGAATGTCGTCGTGAAGAAGCTCTTTGATGACGTCGCAAAGCGTTACGCTGACCGCAACGGTGGCTATACGCGCATTATCAAGCTCGGGCTGACGAAAGCCGGCCGCACGGAGGCTGTGATTGAACTCGTGTAAGAAACCACGTATGGAAAAGAAAGAATACACCATTGATGCAGCAGGAAAGCGCCTCGGGCGGGTAGCAACTGAAGTTGCTTCAATTCTCCTCGGAAAGAACACGACCCATTTCGCAAAGAACATCGTCGAGCCGGTCCAGGTCAAGGTGGTGAACGCATCGAAGCTCGACATCTCTGAAAAGCGCGGAACCGAAGAGTTCCAGAGCTACTCGGGATACCCGGGTGGCCGTCGCGTTGAAACCCTCTCGCACCTGGCACAGCGCCTCGGTTTTGGCGAGGTGGTGAAGCGCGTCGTCGGCGGTATGATTCCCCGAAACAAGCTCCACACGAAGCGGATGCATAACCTCGAAGTTACGGAATAATCACGGACACATTTACTATTATGGAAACGAAATACATAGAAGGAATCGGACGACGCAAGACCGCAACCGCGCGTGTCCGTATCGTGAAGGCGAAGGAACAGCGTGTTCTCGTGAATGACCGGCCGATTGCCGAGTATTTCAAGGCGGGCACCCTCCAGAAGAACATCCTCGATGTCTTCGAGACGGAGAACGCTGGCATCGACACGTACGAGGTCTCGGCGAAGGTGCAGGGAGGTGGGCTCTCGGCACAGTCTGACGCCATCAAGCTCGGCGTCGCACGCGCCCTCGTGAAGGAGAAGGCAGACCGCCGCGTACCCCTCAAGCGCGCAGGACTCTTGAAGCGCGACTCACGCGCCGTAGAGCGCAAGAAGTTCGGCCTTAGGAAGGCCCGCCGCAGGCCACAATGGTCAAAACGATAATCTCAGAAAATTACCACCAAATGGTGGTAATTTTCGTTAAGGATTATCGTTTTGACGACTACAACGACACAACGAAACCTGCACCCCTCCTGACCTTTTGACACCCCTAAAAATCATCTGTATAATGCTCGGTCTATGGTGGATGAAAAGGATACAGAACACGAACTGGAGCCGACCGAAGACGCTGAAAATCTGCCTGAAAATCAAGACGAAATAGAACTTGAAACTGCGGAGGAACTCTCGGGAAACAAACTCAAGGAGCTCCGCGAAAAGCTGAAAGTCTGCGAGGAAGAGAAGCGCCAGCACCTCGAAGACCTTCAGCGCGCGAAGGCAGATTTTCTCAATAGCAGACGTCGGCTCGAGGAACAGCTCGCGCGCGACCGTGAGCGGGCAAAGGACGGCATTCTCGAAGAACTCCTCACGCTTTCCGACAGCTTCGAGACGGCGCTCGCCGACCCGCGCTTCGGTGATGCTGACGAGCAGTGGCGTACCGGTATCGAGGCCATTTACGCGAAGCTCGTCGGGGTGCTCAAGGGAAACGGCGTCGAGCCGATTGAGGCGCTCGGAAAGCCGTTCGACCCGGCAGAGCACGAAGCGGTCTCGAGCATCACCGTCGAGAACTCCGGACACGAAGAGACCGTCGTCGCCGTTCTCCAGAAGGGCTGGAAACGGGGAGAGACGGTGCTCCGTCCAGCGAAGGTGACAGTCGGAACAAAATAGAAAAATTAGTTTTAACTTATTCATTTTAATTTCTTAATTCACTTCAACGTATGGCAAAGATACTCGGCATAGACCTTGGAACAACAAACTCGGCGATGGCAATCATCGAGGGGGGCGAGCCCACCATCATCGAGAACGCAGAGGGCAACCGCACGACACCGTCTATTGTTGCTATATCGAAGACGGGCGAGCGCCTCGTCGGCCAGATTGCGAAGCGACAGTCGGTGACGAACCCGAAGAACACCATCTACGGCATCAAGCGCTTCATGGGTCACAGCTTCGACGAGCCGGCGGTCCAGAGCGACAAGGCAATCGTCCCCTACGAGGTGAAGCAGGGTGCTGACGGCGGCGCAGTCATCCATATGGGCGAGAAGGACTACCGGCCGGAGGAGATTTCCGCGATGATCTTGGGCAAGCTCAAGGCGGACGCGGAGGCGAAGCTCGGCGAGAAGATTACCGAGGCGGTCATCACCGTGCCGGCGTACTTCAACGACAGCCAGAGAAAGGCGACGCAGGACGCGGGCAAGATTGCCGGCCTCGACGTCAAGCGCATCATCAACGAGCCGACGGCGGCGGCACTTGCGTACGGTTTCAATAAGAAGAAGGAGGAGAAAATTGTCGTGTACGACTTCGGCGGCGGCACGTTCGACGTGACCGTCCTCGAGGTGGGCGACGACGTCATCGAGGTGAAGTCGACCGACGGCGATGCACACATGGGCGGCCGCGACATCGACCAGCGCATCGTGCGGCACCTCATCGACGAGTTCAGGAAGTCCGAGGGCATTGATTTGAGCAAAGACCCGCTTGCACTCCAGCGCCTCGACGAGGCGGCGGAGAAAGCGAAACACGAACTCTCCTCGACCGGCGAGGCGGAAATCAACATCCCGTTCATCACCTCCGACGCAAACGGTCCGAAGCACATGCTCCTCCGGCTCACCCGCGCAAAGCTCGAAGAGCTCGCGGCGGAATTCATCGACCGCTCGATTGAAATTACGAAGCGTGCACTCGAAGCGTCGTCCCTCAAGAAAGAGGACATCGACGAAATTATCTTGGTCGGCGGACAGACGCGTATGCCGAAGATTGTCGAGCGCGTGAAGGAGCTCTTCGGAAAGGAGCCGAATAAGTCAGTAAACCCGGACGAGGTCGTCGCTCTCGGCGCCGCAATCCAGGCCGGCATCTTCCAGGGCGACGTCCACGACATCACGCTCGTCGACGTCATCCCGCTCTCCCTCGGCATCGAGACCATGGGTGGCGTTTCGACGAAGCTCATCGAGAAGAACACGCACATCCCGACAAAGCGCGAGCAGATTTTTTCGACCGCGGCGGACAACCAGACGTCAGTCGAGATTCACGTCACGCAGGGGGAGCGGCCGATGGCCGCGGACAACAAGTCGCTCGGCCGGTT
>CAYRER010000014.1:17828-20247 GCA_964423385.1 uncultured Candidatus Saccharibacteria bacterium
GGAGACGAGCCGAAGGCATAACCCTTAACAAATTACCCGACTCAGGTACACTAACGGGATGAATCCCGTTGAAGTTCACTAGGTTATGTACTACGTCTACGTACTCAAAAGTGAGAAGAGTGGACAGTGGTACACTGGGAGTACTGACAACCTACGGAAACGTGTAAGTCAGCACAACAAGAAACAATCTACGTGGACAAAAGGCGGGGTTCCATGGACATTAATTTACTACGAGGCGTGTCTAGATGAGGCAGATGCCCGACAGCGTGAGCAATACCTAAAATCGGGCTTCGGAAAGAGGTATCTCAAACATAGACTTACACGCTTCCTAACTTCAACGGGATGAAGAACTACTACCAGATTCTCGGCATTGAAAAGAGCGCGTCGAAGGACGACGTGAAGAAGGCGTTCCGCAAGCTCGCCGCGAAGTACCACCCGGACAAGAAGGGGGGTGACGAGGCAAAGTTCAAGGAAATCAGCGAAGCGTACGCGGTCTTGGGCGACGACAAGAAGCGCGCCGAGTACGACACGTACGGACGCTCGTACGCGGGCGGGGGACCCCAGGGTGGACCGTGGGGTGGCTTCCAGGGCGGGTTTGGCGGGTTTGGCGGACAGGGCGTGGAGTTCGACCTCAACGACATCTTCGAGAATTTCGGGGACGTCTTCGGCGGCGCCCGCGCGGGGCGGCGCTCTGCGCGCGGAAATGACATTTCCGTCGACATCGAGCTCTCGTTCAAGGAGTCTATCTTCGGCACGAAGCGGACGCTCCGTCTCATGAAAAACGGTACGTGCACAACGTGCGACGGCACCGGCGCAAAGGAAGGTTCTGACATGGTCACCTGCACGACGTGCAACGGCAACGGGAAGGTCCGCGAGACGCGTCAGAGCATCCTCGGGCAGTTCGCAACGGTGCGCGAGTGCACCGAGTGCGCAGGTACCGGGAAGATTCCGAAAGAGAAGTGTAAGGACTGCCACGGGCACGGCGTCCGGCGCATCGAGGACACCATCGACATCAATGTCCCCGCCGGCATTGAGCCGGGCGAGATGATTCGTATGACGGGCAGAGGAGAGGGTGTGCGCGGTGGAACGCCGGGCGACCTCTATGTGAAGGTGCACATCGAGCGCCACCCGACCATCACCCGGAACGACCTCACGCTCGAGACGACTCTCCGCGTGAAGCTCTCCGACGCACTCCTCGGCAGTACGTACACAGTGGAGACGCTCGACGGCCCCATTTCCATCAAGATTCCCGAGGGCGTGAAGCACGGTGAGATTCTCCGCATCAAGGGAAAGGGTGTCCCCGCCGAGGGTTCTCACCGCGGCGACTTCCACGTGAAGATTTACATAGACATCCCGCAGAACCTCTCCCGAAACGCAAAGAAGCTTGTAGAGGAGTTGCGAAGGGAAGGAATATAAACAAACCCCGCGCAGAGCGCGGGGTTTGTTTAGTATTTCCTGTACGTCTTTTCACTCCTCCGGCTTACATCAATAATTCTCTTTTCTCCCTCAATATCTTGAAAGATTATTCGTATATCGTGTACCCGCACACGGTACACGTCCGCATACCCCGAGAGTTTCTTCACGTCGTAGCGACCCATGTCGCCTCTTTTGATATCAGAAATCGCGGTCTCAACCGCATCCAGTTCCTTGCGGCTAAGCTTCCGAGAAACTTAAGAATTCTCTCCATGAAGCCGCTTTATCGCTTTGAGGACGTCGTCCGCCCTTACTCCCCGCGGATTAATCTTGGTGAAGTCAATGACGGTCTCCCAGCCGGATTCCTCCTCATCGACGGGGGAGATTCTGAAAATCGGCGTCGAACGGCGGACAACGGTGATTGATTCGCCCTTCTTCACGCGCGCAATGTACGTCTCCATGTTTTCACGGAGCTCCTTGAGGCCGACAATTTTCTTCTTTGAGGTGGTCTTGGTATTCATATCCATAAGTTTATCTTAAGATAAACTTATGTCAATGGGAGCCGGGAAGGCCTGTTGTGCATACTCTCTCCGTGAAATAAACCAGCGGAGATATATAATACGGGAATGGAAACGACCGAGATTATCTCATTCCTCAAGGAGTCTGCGTTCCTCATCGGGACGTTCGGGCTTTTTCTCTTCTACGCAATGGCGAAGGGTAGATACGCCCTCATCAACCTCATCTTCGCGCTCTACCTGGCGCTCCTCGTCTCCGTCGAGTTCCCGTACTACCAGAAGCTCGCGGGGCAGGGGGAGCAGGGTGCCGTCGCGAAGATTCTCGTCTTTGTCGCATTCGTCATCGCGGGCATCATCCTCATGCGCCGACACATCCCGGGTGATGACTACGAGCCGGCGTTTCAGGGTATTCGGAAGAAAATCCTCCTCTCGGCGATGGCGACCATCCTCGTCATGATATTCAGCTTCCACGTGCTCCCCGTCACCGAACT
>CAYRER010000015.1:0-5203 GCA_964423385.1 uncultured Candidatus Saccharibacteria bacterium
CGACAGAGGATAAGCCACCGCTCTAGGAGATTTACCGAACTCAGTAAGCAACCAAGACACCATGATGTACCGCACGCTCGCACTCGCCGCACTCTTTATCATCACTCCGCTTATCGGGAATGCCCAGGCACCCACGATGGAAGTTCTCCTCAGTGAGATTGCGTGGATGGGAACTGATGAAAGTCCTCAGAATGAGTGGATTGAGATCTACAACCTTAGTAATAGCCCAATTGACTTGACTGGTTGGACAATTACTTCAGATGGAACTATCTCGATCTCGCTCAAATGTACGTTAAAGGAACATGGTGTCGCGGTTTTGGAACGAACTGATGACAATACCCTTCCGGGAGTCACCGCGCTTCTCACCTATACCGGTGAGCTTCCAAATGGCGGTGGGACGCTCACCATAAAGAATGCGAGCGGAGCTGTGTCCGACCAGGCGACATGGGGAGCAGATGGCTCGGGACTCGGTGGAACGAATACATCGCCGAAAAAAACCCCTCAGCGTACACGGACTGGCTCATGGGCGACCGCTACGCCAACACCAATGGGACAAGTCGTTGCCGGTGATGTAGGAGATTCAATAACTTGCCCCCCTACAGAAGAGGAAGAGACAGTAACGACGCAAACGACCTCATCGAACAGTTCATCACGAGGCGGGGGAGGCGGCGGTTCTGCGAAGCGCTCGAGTGCATCGGCGCCGAAGGAGAATATTCCGCCAAAGCTCGCACTTTCCATTGACGGGCCTAAGACCGCGTACGTGAACCAGGAGGTTTCCTTCAAAGCAGTACCGTCGGGCATCGGCTCAACCATCGAGAAATCGCTCTCATTGGACTGGAACTTCGGTGACACGTATACCGGGAAGGGAAAGGAAGCGCGTCACGTCTTTGAGTATCCCGGCGAGTATGTCGTTGTCGTTGAGGGAGCGTTCGCGAAGCAGTATGCGATGGCGCGACAGGAGGTGAAGGTACTTCCGGTGTCGTTCACACTCTCGCGAAATGCGAAGGGAGACATCGAGGTGAAGAACAGTGCGAACTACGAGACCGACCTTGGCGGGTTCACGCTCCGCGGCGGAGCGACCTCATTTACATTCCCGAAGCACACGTTTGTGAAGGGGAACGGAACGCTCGTCGTTCCTGCGAAACGCATCGGAAACACGTCTTCGCTTTCGCTCCACGACAGCCAGGGCGTTTCCGTATTCGCGCTCGGCGGAGGCGCGCCCGTGTTCCGTCCGCAGATGGCGGCGGGGGGCAGGCCCGAAACGGTGACAGCACAACCCAAGATGGATGCCCCCGTCGCAAGCGCAGAGAGCACGGTCATCCGCATCGGGGAGCCGTCTGCGGCTCCCGAGCGGGGCTTCCTCGGCAGCTTCTTCGCCCGCATCGCCCGCATCTTCGGGTCGTAGTTTAGGAACTCATTTCCGCCACTTTTCTCCCGTCGGGGCGGTTATCGTAGCGTGATGGTGGAGAACAGAAAAAAGCGCATCGTCGTGGTCGGTGGCGGGACGGGTACGTACACGGTACTCCGTGGCCTGAAGCATTTTGTAGACGATATTGATATTACGGCCGTCGTCGCGATGACCGATTCAGGCGGTTCGACCGGTCGGCTTCGCGATGAGTTCGGGTGCCTGCCGGTCGGCGACGTACGGATGGCGCTCGCGGCGCTCGCGCGCGATGACGGGGGAGAAGACACGCTTCTCCGGAAGCTCTTCCTCCATCGGTTTGCGGGAAGCGGCGACGTTCACGGCCACAGCTTCGGGAACCTCTTTCTCGTTGCGCTCACCGACATTCTCGGAACCGAAGAGTCTGCGATTGAGGCGGCGTCGCGCGTCCTCCACGTGTGCGGGACGGTGCTCCCGGTCACCACGGAGCGTGTTGAACTCGTTGCGGAGTACGATGACGGCGTGCGCGTCGCGGGTGAGCACGCCATTGATGAACCGGGGTCGGATAGGGACGGGTGTCGCATCGTTTCGCTTTCGGCGGCACCCCGCGCCCCGCTCAACGAGAAAGTTCTTGCCGCGTTTCGTGGAGCAGATCTCATTGTGTTCGGTCCAGGAGATCTCTACACGAGCATTCTCGCGAACTGCGTTGTTGGCGGATTTGGCGAGGCGCTCGCCGCGTCACCGGCAAAAATCCTCTACATTGCAAACCTTATGACGAAGCGAGGCCAGACTTCCGGTATGGGCATCAACGACCACGTCGCCGAGCTCAAAAGGTACAGCGGACGCAACCCGGAGTACGTGCTCGTGAATGACACCCGACTCCCCGAAGAGCTCCTTCGCCGGTATGCCGAGGAATCGGAATACCCCGTAGCGCTGGGCGTGGCGGGTATGAGCGGCGCCGTTCGGTATGCCGACCTCCTCGCGACGGAGGAAATCATCCGGAGCCCTGGCGACGTCCTCCGCAGGAGTCTTATTCGCCACGACGCGGGTAAGCTTGCCCGGGCGATTCTGGACATTCTTGAGGGGGCTGTCGGAAGAGCTGAGGGTACCGTTTAGGACGCTCTCTTGGTACTATGGTGCGTATGGAGGAGAGACAGAAAATAGCCCTCGTCACCGGCGGAGCCGGGTTTGTCGGCTCACACCTCTGTGAGCGCCTCGTCCGCGACGGCTGGCGGGTTATTTCGCTCGACAACTACTTCACCGGCTCCGCCGAGAACCACGTTCCCGGCGTCGAGTACCGGACCGGCCACACGAGGGACATCACGGCGCTCATCCCTGAGACTCCCGACATCATCTACCACCTCGGCGAGTACTCGCGCGTCGCGAAGAGTCTCGAGGAGCCCGAGCTCGTCTTTGATTTAAATATTTCCGGCACGCTTGCAGTCTTGGAGTTCTGGAGAGAGAAGAAGTGCAAGCTCGTATACGCAGGTTCCTCGACGAAGCACGTCGGCGAGCGCGAAGACGGCGTCTCCGGCCGCGACCTCGCGCCGTACACGTGGGCAAAGGCAGTGAACTCGGAGCTCGTCGTGAACTACGGAAGGTGGTACGCGCTCCCGTACGCGGTCACGTACTTCTACAACGTGTACGGTCCGCGCGAGCGCACGATTGAGGAGTACGGTACCGTCATCGAGACGTGGCGGCGCGCGCGCCTTGCGGGGAAGCCGCTCCCCGTCCGGAGCCCGGGCACGCAGGTGCGCGCATTCACGCACGTTTCCGACACCGTAGAGGGACTCGTCCTCGTCGGAGAGAGGGGGGAGGGCGACAACTTCGGCATCGGCACCGACGAGACATTCTCGCTCCGCGAAGTTGCGGAAATGTTCGGCGGAGACGTCGAAATGCTCCCGCCGACACCCTCGACGCGCTCGAGCGCTGAAGTCGACTCTTCCAAGGTGCGCTCGCTCGGGTGGGTGCCGAAGCACCACCTCCCAGAGTACGTGCGGGACATACGCGCATGAAAAAGATTCTCATCTTCTCGCTCGACTACCTCCCCGGCACCATCTCGGGCGCCGAGGCGGCGATTCAGGAAATCACGAATCGCATCGCGCCCGCGGACATTGAGTTTCACATGGTGACCCTGTACTACGACGCAAACACCTCCCGCACCGAAAAAATCGGGAACGTACTCATCCACCGCGTCGGCATCTTTGGCACGCCGAATGCATCCCTCGAGGAGCGCCGCAAGTTCCCGCTCCACTACAATAAGCACTTCTTCCAGATTGCGGCGGGCGTGAAGGGGTACTTCCTCCACAGAAAGCACCGGTACGATGGCGCGTGGGCGGTCATGGCGCACGGCACCGGCGTGCCCGTCTCCATCTTCAACATCCTCACCGGCGTCCCGTACGTCCTCACGCTACAGGAGGGAGACCCTCCCGAGTACATCGAGCGTACCATGAAGCCGCTCTGGCCACTCTTCCGGCGGGCGTTCACGCACGCGCGGGTCGTCCAGCCGATTTCTGAATTTCTCGGCGCGTGGGCGCGCCGCATGGGGTTTGCCGGAGACCTGCGCATCGTCCGGAACGGCGCAAACCCCGAGTCCATCAAACCGACCTTTGAACCTGAAGCAGTTGAAAGACTGAAGGCACGCCTCGGAAAGAAGGACGGCGACGTGTACCTCGTCAACACCGCACGGCTCGTCCACCAGAAAGGGTTCGACACCACCATCCGCGCGCTCACGCTCCTCCCGGAGTACGTGAAGCTCCTCGTCGTCGGCGGCGGACCGGAAGAGGAGAATCTGAAGAACCTCGTGAAGGAGCTCAAGCTCGACGACCGCGTCGTGTTTACCGGTCAGGTGGAGCGGAGCGTCGTGACGCAGTACCGGTTTGCGGGAGACATTTTCGTCGGACCGTCCCGCTCGGAGGGGCTCGGCAACGCGTTCCTCTCCGCGATGGCGTGCCGGCTCCCGGTCGTCGCGACGCAGGAGGGCGGCATCGCGGACTTCCTGTTTGATGCAAAGCGAAATCCGGAGAAGGGGACGACCGGTTGGGCGGTGAACCCTGACTCTCCCGAGGAAATCAGGGATGCGGTCCTCGATATCCTCGCGCACCCAGAAAAGGTGAGGGAAGTGACCGAGCGGGCGCGGAAGATGGTCGAAGAAGAGTACGACTGGGACATTGTCGCCCGAACGATGCGCGCGGAAATATTTTCAAAACTCTAGTGGAGCCCCCGCTGGCGCTCCTTCTCGTCAGCTGACCGGAGGCGGTCACGCTCCGCTCTGTACCCCTCTACGAGAGACGCCGGGACCTCGGCATTCTTGAGCACGTACGCGAGGACGTCGCTCCAGAAGCGGATGCGCGCGGTGTTGAGGGTGCGCAGGTCTCCCGTGCTCGCGGCGAGCGTCCGCACGTAGTACCAGATGATTTCACCGAGGCGGTACAGGCGCATCATGCGGAGCGAGACGGATTCTTCCGGCGTGCGGTTGTCTCGCACGTACGCGACGAGCGCCCGCTCGAGCTCGGGGTTGTAGAGTGTCATGAAGTTCATGAATCGCGCCCACCCTTCGTACTTGTTTCCGAACGTGAGCGACGAGTGGTCGAGGAGGATGATGGTGTTGCCCGCAATACGAAAGTTGTGCGGGACAAAGTCGGTGTGCGTGAGAAATCCCGAGTACTGCTCAATGGTGTCCCGGTGCTCCGCGAGTGCTGCCTTCGCCTCGGCGAGCCGTGCGTGCACGGCAGGTTCGCCCGGCAGTCCGTCCATGGTGCGCTCCCGGAAATCCTCAAAGTTTCCGAGGTACGTCGCCGCGTCGCGGATGCCGAACGTGTC
>CAYRER010000015.1:5303-19242 GCA_964423385.1 uncultured Candidatus Saccharibacteria bacterium
GGAAATCCTCAAAGTTTCCGAGGTACGTCGCCGCGTCGCGGATGCCGAACGTGTCCCCGATGAGCGCGCGGTGCTTCGCGGTCGTCGCGTGCGCTCCCTCCTGACCCTTGAAGGCGCGGAGCGCAAAGTGGAACTGCTCGGGAGTCGGCCGCTCGATGAAGGCGCGCTCCTGCGGAATGAACCGCGTGATGACGATGAGGAAGCCGCCCGACTCGATCTCGTCGAGGAGTTCCGGGGTGTGGAACACCTCGGCGGCAAAATCAATCTTTTTAAGTACGGCGCGGCACGTCTGCTCGTGGAGGAGTTCGCGCTTTCCCGCGCGCTCGCGCGTCGCCTTGATGACCGCACGCACGCCGTCCCGTCGCCGCCCCAGGAGAATGAGTTTGCGGCCGCTCGCCGTTGTCACCGCCTGCATGAGGTACCGCTCGCCGGCAATGTGCGGCTGAGCATCCTCGAGCTCGTACCCGTTCTCCGCGAGAATCGGCGCAAGGAGCGCGAGCTCGCCCTCACAGTACGCTCTCCACTCGGTGCGCGCGTCCGTCATAGCGTTTCAAATATCCGGGTAATGCGAGCAACGTGCTCACTCCACGACTGTTCGTACGCCGCGAGCGCGTCTTTCGGGAACGGGGAGAAGGGGAGAATCTCCGGCCGCTCGGCGGGTCGCTCGACGCTGATTGCATCCGCCGCCGTCCTCTCGCTCCCGTGAACGAGCGTCCGCGCCGCGCTCCGCGCGCCGAGAGCAAGGAGGAGCCGGTGCCACGGGGATACCCGGGCGCGCGCGAGCGCCGTCTCGTCGTAGCAGTGGAAGACAATCTTCTTTCGGTACCCGGCGTGCGCGAGGAGGAGCGGGAGCTCGGTTGACGGACCGTTCTCAACGAGTACGGCGTCAGCGGCCGCGAGCTCACGGCGGAGCGCCCGGGTGAACGCTCCGATGCGGACGGGGAGGGGAGAGCTCTTCTCAACCGTGCGGATGCGCACGCCGGGAACCGCCTCCGGCAGGTGGCTGTACGCGAGGATGGTCACCGCGTGCGTACCACCGGCGAGGCGCCGCGCGAGCTCCTTCACGTACGGGGCCGATCCGGCGATGTCGGGCGGGTAGAGGGGGGTGACGATGAGAACCTTCATGGTAGAGAGAGTGTACTACACCTGCAGGCTGTTTCCATACAACACCGGGGGCGTTCCCGAAGTGACAACGAACCCCCCTGCGGTATGATAGGTTCCATGAGCGCAATTATCCTCGACGGACACCTCAAGAGCGCACTCGCCGCCGTCCGGTCCCTGGGATGGGCGGGCGTCCGCGTGTCCGCCGGGGCGGAGCGCGCGACCGCCATGTCGCTCCACTCGCGCTACGCAGCCGACGTCTTCCTGTACGCCTCACCCTACGAGAACCAGGAGCGCTTCATTGACCGGGTGAAGCGGGAGGCGAAGCGGCTCGGCGACCGCCCGGTCGTCTACGCGTTTTCGGATGCGACGTACCTCTCGCTCTTTGAGCACCGCGACGAACTTGCCGCGTGCGCGACCCTCGTTGTCCCCGAAGAGACCGCAGTCGGCATCGCCTTCGACAAGGCGGCGACGTACTCACTCGCCCGCGTCTCCGGCATACCGACCATCCCGACGTACACGCCCGCGACGAAGGAAGAACTCACGTCGCTCGCCGGACGGCTCGCGTACCCCGCGGTGGTGAAGGCGCGCCGGAGCGTCTCGTGGAAGGACGGGAAGGGTATCTTCGGGAGCGTCACGTTCGTGAGGAGCCGGGAGGATTTCATTGACCGTTTCTTCGAGCTCAGGAACCGCTACGGGGAGGCGCCGCTCGTCCAGGAGCTCGTCTACGGCGACGAGTACGGCGTCGAGATGCTCGCCCGCGCGGGGAAGCCGTACGCGCGCGTCACGCACCGGCGCGTCCGTTCGCTCGCGCCGACCGGCGGCGCGTCCGTCGTCAAGGAGACACTCGGGCAGGGGAGTCTCCGGAATACACTCGAGGCGTACGCGGAGATGCTCGTCTCGAAGCTTTCGTGGTCTGGTCCCATCATGGTTGAGTTCAAGGTGGATAGTGATTCGCAGAGGCCGTACCTCATGGAGGTGAATGGGCGGTTCTGGGGTTCGCTCCCCTTATCGGTCGCTGCGGGCGTCGACGTACCCCGCCTCTTCTACGACGTTGCGCGGGGGGAGGAGCCGGCGGGGCTCGCGACGGCACGGGACGGCGTGGTCACGCGGCACTTCCTCGGCGACGTCCTCCACCTCGCCCGTGTCCTCTTCGCGCTCGATCCGATGCGGAGGTTCCTCTACCCGGGAAGGTTCGAGACGCTCGCGGGTTTCTTCACGGCCTTCTTCGGGACGGAGAGCGACGTGTGGTCCTTCCGCGACCCGAAACCTGCATTCATGGAAATTGCTGATACTATACGGAAGCAGCTCTGGAAATAACACGACGTATGAACATCACCGGAATCATTCACTGCCACTCGACCTACTCGTACGATGCGAAGCTCTCGCTTACGGAGCTCCGCGACCTCGCCCGCGCAAATGGACTGAGCTTCATCTGCATGACCGAGCACGTCGATGAGATGACAAAAGAGGATGCAGAGGCGTTCGTGAAGGAGTGCGAGGCGCTCTCGGATGATTCGTTCCGCTTCATTCCGGGCTTCGAGGTGCCGTATGGTAAGGGAACACACGTCCTCATGGTCGGCCTCCGCGACTTCTTCGGCAACTACGCACCGACCGCCGAAGATTTGAAACCGTGGACTGAACGTGCATCATTCGTCATTCTCGCGCATCCCGTGCGGAACCGCTTCGCGGTTGACGACGGCCTCCTCGCGCAGATTGACGCCGTCGAAGTCTGGAATCAGCAGTACGAGGGAAAGCGCGTCCCGCGCACGCGCTCGCTTAAACTCCTTGAGAAACTTCGCAAAAAGAAGCAATCGCTCCTCGCGACTGGCGGCGTCGACTTTCACCGGCGAGAGCACCTCGGCGGCCCGTTCACCACGATGGACGTCGCCCTACTCTCCGAGGCGGCAATTCTCGAAAAACTCGGCATGGGTGCATTTCGCATCCACTCACCGCAGGCATCGTTCTACGGCACTATTCCCGATGCCGACGAGCTCATCAAAAAACACCGGTTCGAGAGTTTCCTCTCGGTTACGGTCATCGTCCTCGGAAAGGCGGTGAACAGGGCGTTCGGCGGCATTGGCATTTCGCTCCCCAGGGGTCTCAAAGAACTCATTCGTCGGCAACTCTAGCAACGTAAATTCGTTGTTTTCCTCACTTATACTATATCGTATATATGTACGATATAATATAAGTGAGGAAAGGGTATTTTTACCCTAAGACAATGTGCGCAAGGTCTCCCATTGACGCGCTCTCCATGCCGTACTCGTCGTGGAGTTTTTTGTAGTGCTTGAGTACCGCCTCGAGGTTCCTGAAGTTCTCTTCCTGGTCAATCCCGACGTTGTGCGGGTGCCACCAGAGGTGGAAGATTTCTCCGCGCTTCGCGGCGTGGGTCATCGCGCTCTTGATGCGCCGGAGACGCAGGGGTTCGAGGAGCCGGAGCGTGGAGCTCCACGGGCGGAGGAACCGGCTTGAGGGGATATTTACAGGGAGGCCCGGCACCTCCTTTGGCACGGGGTACGTGTGGTGTCCGGAGAGGTTTACGTAGTGGTCGAGGAGGCGGAACGCGCGGATGAGGTGTGACTGCTCGCGGTCCTTGCGCGGCCGGTAGAGGACGTGGTCCTCGTTCCCGCGGTACGCCCTGATGCCGTGCGTCCGGCACGCGCGGAGCGCTTCGTCGCTCGCCTGGTTCCGCGGAAAGATGATGGACTCGGTCGTGATGCCGTACGTCTCTGAAATATTCCGGTGCGCCTTAAGGTCTTCCTCAAAGAGGGAGATATCGTTCTTGTACCCGTCGATGGCGTAGTAGTGCGAGAACGTGTGGTTTGCGAACTCCTGGTGGGGCGTCCGGAGAATCGCCGCGACGAACGACTGGCCGAAGTGGTACGGGTCCGCCGCTTCATCCTCGCCGATTTCTGCGTTCTCAATGTGGAAGTACGACGAGACATTCTGGTTCTCGTACGTCGGCCGGAGCGCGGGCGGGGGGAGGAGCGCGAGGAGCTCCGCCTTGCTCCGCGCCATGAGCATGCCGACGGCTCCCCAGGTCGCGTGAATGTCGTACGCTCTGAAGAGCTCGAGCATCCGGGGAATCGCGGTTCGCTCGCCGAGGATGCGGTCCCCGTACTCGGCGAGGGACACCTTGTCGAACATGCCCCAGAAGAGCTCGAGGTCGAGCGACACCACAAAATACCCGTGCTTCGTACCCTCCGTCATAGAGCAACTATACCGTCCGGGCCCGTGTTTTAAAAGGCCGTACTCTAGGGCATACTTAGCATTATGAATCCCGTTAGAAGTCAGAGCGTTTCGAGTTTCATACGAGTGGGTGTATTAGAGCAGGTTCAAGTCGACATTATTCGCCGTATAATGAACGGAAATGCCAGAGGCACTTCCTACTTCTAACGGGATGAAGATTCTCATCGCAACACCCCTCTCTCCCGCGCAGTCTGGAGGCCCCGCTCAGTATGCTTCGGGACTCTCCCGTG
The DNA here is from genome assembly GCA_964423385.1 of uncultured Candidatus Saccharibacteria bacterium. GTDB lineage: Bacteria > Patescibacteriota > Minisyncoccia > Phycocordibacterales > UBA918 > Damh-18. The sequence continues at coordinate 9,887 of CAYRER010000015.1, forward strand.
CACTCTCTACCCTCGGACACCAGGTCGAGACAGTCTCCTTCGCCGACGTCGCCCGCTATCCCTCCGGAGTGCGGCACCTCATTCTCGGTGTCCGGCTCTACGTGTGTGCGCAGAGAGCTGATGCCGTGATTGTGCTCGATACGCTCTCCAGCGCCCTTCCCGCGGTCATCGCCGCTCGTCTCCGCGGAAAGGCGGTTTTCGTGCGTGCCGGAGGAGACTTCGTATGGGAACAGTACGTTGAGCGGACGGGAGAAAAGGTGCTTTTCCGGACGTTCTACGAACACCTGCCACCGCTCTCGATGAAGGAACGTCTTGCGGTCTGGATTCAAAAGCGCATCGTATTTCCGCTCACCTCGGCGGTTGTCTTTAATACGAAGTGGCAGAGGGACATCTGGATGAAGCCATACGAACTCACAGCGAGGAGGGTCTCTGTCATTGAGAACGCGTACGCATGGACGGGAGACACTCTGGAGGAAGCGACAAAGCAGACCGACGTTGTCTGGGTTGGGAGGAATCTCGTCCTCAAGAACACAGACGCGCTCGATCGGGCAGTTGAGGCGGTCCGGCGGACAGTGCCATCGCTCACCTACGAGAAGCACACGTCGATTCCGCACACTGATGTCTTGATGATTTTGAAGCGAAGCAGAATGCTCGTCATTCCGTCGGTTTCCGAAATGAGCCCGAATCTGGCGGCGGAGGCGCTCGCGCTCGGTACGCCGGTCGTGCTCACGAAAGAGTGCGGTCTTCAGGACACACTCGGAGATGCCGTCACGTGGATCGACCCGATGCGTACAGACGATATTGCTGAAAAGATTATGGGGCTCATGACCGACGAGGGGTACCGAAATGCGCTCATGCGGGCGGAGAAATTTACATCGGAGAGAACCTACGAGACCGTTGCGCGTGAATTTCTCGCGTTGCTTCCGTGACCCGGCTCGCGTATGATGCACCAACGTATGCACGTCATTAATATCGGATTGGACCCAAAGACGCTCGACCCGGAGTCCGTTGTCGCATACCGGGCACGCTTTTACGGCGAGCTCGTCGAACACTATTCCATCGTCGTCCCCTCGACGACAACGGTCGTCGTCCGGCTCTCCGACCGTGTAACGGTCTACGGCCTAGGTGGCAGCAGCAAGGCAGTGAAGCTCTTCCACATGTACCGGAAGGCGCTCGCTCTCATCCGAGACGGGAAGGGGGACGTCATCACCGCGCAGGATATGTACTACCTCGGCCTCATCGGCCTCTTTCTCGCACGTCGTTTTCACAAAGGGCTCGAAGTGCAGGTTCTCGGCATCGAAAAGCTCACGTGGCTCCGGAAGCGCCTCGCTGTCTTCGTCATGAAGCGGGCGAGCGTCGTGCGGGCCCTCAGCCCCCGTCTCAAAGACCGGCTCATCCGCGAGTTCGGCATTCCCGAAGCGCTCATCCGCATCGTCTCCATCTACGTTGATGTGCAGAAGCTCGGGCTCGACGTCCGGACGCTTGCCGGTGAGGAGAAGCGCGCGTTCGACGGAGCCATTGAGAGCTTCCGGAGCGCGTACGGGAAGAAGTTCAACTTTCTCACGGTGAGCCGGCTCGTCCCTATCAAGCAGATTGAGCTTCAGCTCCAGGCGCTCGCGACGCTCGTGCCCCAATTCCCCCACGCGATGCTCCACGTGGTCGGGAACGGTCCCCACGAAGACGTCCTCACAAGGGAGGTTGAGCGGCTTGGCCTTAGCGGACACGTCGTCTTCCACGGGTACCAGACCGGGCACCTGCTCGGCCTCTTCTACCTCGAGTGCGATGCATTCCTCCTCACGTCCGATTACGAGGGGTGGGGCATGGTCATCATCGAGGCGGCGACAGCAGGACTTCCCGTCATCATGACCGACGTCGGGTGTGCCGGTGAGCTCATCAGGGACGGGGAGAGCGGGCTCGTCGTGCCGCCGCGGGACGTGCCGGCACTCACGGAGGCCATGCGGAGGATGCTCGCCGAGCCCGCGCTCCGCGAGACGCTCTCGACCGGCGCCACCCGGGCACTCGCGTCGCTTCCCACATTCGACACGCTCCTCTCCGAGTACAGGCGAAACTGGGAGATAGCTTTAGCACATCGGCTGTAGTATCATTTTTTGTCATGAAAGTACTTATCACCGGAGGCGCAGGATTTCAGGGGAGCCACCTCGCCGAGCGGATGCTCGCGCGCGGTCACGAGGTCACCATCGTCAACACGTTTTCCGACGAGAAGAAGCGCAACATCGCCGGATTCGAGGACAGGGTGAACGTCGTCTTTGGCTCCATCACCGACCCGGTTCTCATCGAGAAGACGGTTCGCGGACACGACGTCGTGTTCCACCTCGCGGCGAACGTGAACGTCGACCACTCGCTCAAGGACCCGAAGAGCTTCATCGACGTGAACATCACCGGTACGTTCAACATTCTCGAGGAGGTGCGCAAGAACGGCGCTCGGCTCATCTACGCCTCAACGTGCGAGGTGTACGGCGACGGCCACGACCTCGGGAAGGACGAGCTCCTCGCCGAGAACGCTGAACTCCGGCCCAACAGCCCGTACGCGGCTTCGAAAGCGGGCGCTGACCGTCTCTGTCACGCGTACTACAAATCATTCGGGACAAACGTCACCATCGTCCGCCCGTTCAATATCTTCGGCGAGCGCCAGAAGAGCGGGACCTTCGGCGCGCTCATTCCCATTCTCGTACGGAAGGCGATGATCGGCGAGAAGCTCACCGTCTTCGGTGACGGCTCTGCGACGCGCGACTATCTGTACGTGAGCGACCTTGTTGATGCCTATGAGCTCGTCATGGAGACGAAGGGTCTCGAGGGCAAGGCAATCAATTTTGCGAGCGGAACAAACACGTCGGTGAAAGACATCGCAGAGTATATTTCGAAAAAGTTCGGTGCGGAAATCAAGCATGGCCCCGCGCGGCCGGGAGAGGTGTCGCGTTTCCCGGCAGACATTTCGTTTGCGAAGCGTTTCGGCTTCACACCGAAGGTTTCAATTTGGGACGGCATCGACCGCTACATCGACTGGGCGAAGAAGGAGGGCGTACGCTAGTCATCGTGGGTAATCCCGATTTCCGCACGTTCCGGCGGGTATAATAGGAGCATGCTCAACACCGACGATTCGTGGCTCAACCCCTCGAAGCGGGCGAAGGAGTACCTCGACAAGGCCCTCGAAGGAGACTCGGACCTCGGCGATTTGGTCGTGCTCAACAAGAAGGTCATTGAGCGTGAGGAAGGGCGGAAGGTCGGAGCAGAAAAGAAGGGGATACTTACGGATTTTGAGAACGCTGCTCTTCCGGAGCCGGAAGGAGCGGCGGGGGGAGACACGCTCAGGGCGGGGGAGGCGCGGAACGAGGAGCCAATTTTAGAACAGGTATCGAACCGCGAGCAGATTCGTGTGCTCGTCGTGACGCGCGATACCTCCATCCTCGAGAAGGGCAGTCTCGCGTACCAGCGCATCGCCGGCGAGCGGGAGGTGTTCTTTGAGCTCCACATCATCGTCGTCGCACCCGACGGAGTGCGCGGTGACGCGCCGGTGTTCCGTCCGTTCGAGAACGTCTGGGTGTACCGCACCACCGCGGGGACGCCGTGGGGGAGGATTCGTGAAGCACGTCGTATTGTGGAGAGCCAGCTCGTCTTCAGCGGGGGATTCCGCGCCGACATCGTCATCGGGGATGACCTCTTCGAGGCGGGATTTTCCGCATGGTACATCGCGCACACGTATAAACGGCCCTTCCAGCTCCACATTCAGCACGACTTTCTCGACCCGTCGTTCGTGGAGGAACACGAGCACCCGAGCCTCTACGAGCTCTCGATGTGGCACCTCCTCCGGAATGTGGGGAGCGTCCGCACGCAGACAGAGTTCCAGAAGCAGGCAGTCATTGCAAAAAACCCAGACCTCGAACCTGTCACCGAGCTTCTGCCGACCTATCACAACCTGCAGGTGTGGAAGGACCTCATTCCTTCCTTTGACCTCCACGAGAAGTACCCGCAGTTTAAGTTCATCCTCCTCCATATTTCTTCGATGCGCCCGAATTCTCACTCACTCGAAGCGCTCCTCGGAGCTGCGAAGATTCTCCGGAGGTACCCGACCATTGGCCTCATCATTGTCGGGAACGGACCACTGCGAGCGGACCTCGAGCGACAGGTGATCGCGCTAGGCCTCCAAAACAAGGTGGAGTTTGAGCCAATGCCTGCTGAGGTAATTTCGCACATGAAGACGGCGAACGTACTCATACACCTCTCGGAGGACGGGAGCGAGGAGAATCTTATCCTCGAGGGGGCAGTTGCGAAGATTCCGCTCATCCTCTCCACTACGGGGCTCGGTGGAAAGCTCTTCAAGGACGGCGAGTCGGCGTGCCTCTGCGAGCCGGGGGACTCTGCGTGCGTCGCAGACAGCATCAATAGGTATCTGAACGAAAACCAAGAGCGTGCGAGCTTCGCACTCACCGCGAACGAGATTGTGTTCGAGCGAATCGAGCAGGACTACAACGCGTACCTCGACGCGTACCGAGACAGTGTGGAACGTGCCATTGTTTCCGAGAGTTAGATTAAGCACCTGGGCTGGGGTACAATGCTCGGACTTCAACTCGGAAAATGAGACTTCTCATCTACACACAAGCAATGGACCGGAATGACCCAGTTCTGGGCTTCTTCCATCGTTGGGTTGAAGAATTCGCGAAGCACTTTGAGCACATCCACGTCGTCTGCCTCAGGGAGGGAAAGCACGCGCTCCCCGGAAATGTGAGCGTTCACTCTCTCGGAAAAGAATCCGGTGAGAGTCGGCTGAAGTACATCGCTCGTTTCTACAGATGTCTCTTCTTGCTTCGGGGTAAGTACGACAGGGTGTTTGTGCACATGAACCCGCACTATGTACTCCTCGGCGGTCTGTACTGGAAGCTCGTGGGAGTCCCGATATTTTTCTGGAGGAATCACGCGAAGATGAACTGGATGACGCGCATCGCCGCCCCGCTCTCAAAGCGCGTCTTCCACACGTCGCCCTTTGCGTGCACCGCGCGATACGCACACGCAGTCAAAATGCCCGTCGGCATCGACACGAAGCTGTTTGTTCCGGCAGAGAAAGAGCTGGTTTCGTCAAACACAAAGAAGGTTCTCTTCCTCGGGAGGATTTCTCCCGTGAAGCGTGTTGAGCTCTTCTTCGAGGCGGGAAAGGTGCTCGGAGACGAGTACGAGCTTCACGTCTACGGTGACGCGCCGAAGCACGATCGAGAGTACGCAACACGAGTACGAAACAGTGCTCCAGGAAATGTTCATTTTCACCCGGGTATAAAAAACACCGAGGCACCGGATATCTATCGGGCGCACGATGTGTACGTGAACCTCACTCCCGACGGGAGCATGGACAAAACTGTCCTCGAAGCGGTCGCCTGCGGGGTGCCGACGGTTGCAGTGAATCGTTCCTTTGTGAGCGTCCTGCCGCCTTCATGGATTCCTGAGCGTGACACGCCGGAGAGCATCGCTGTATGTATCGAGCGTGTAGTGAGCATGAGCGACACGGAACAGAGTGAGGCGCTCATGGAGGCGCGGAGCGCTGTCGAGCGGGAGCACTCACTTTCCCGACTCGGGGATTTGCTGTATACGTATATTAATACACCATGATTGACTTTATAGGCCTTGGTGCACAGAAATCAGGAACCTCGTGGGCGTACACGTGCCTCTACGAGCACCCCCTCGTGTGCATGCCGGTGAAGGAGATACACTTCTTCAGCCGGCCGCGCTACGCCGAGGGCATCTCCTGGTACGAAGCGCAGTTCAAGAACTGTGCGGAGGGGAAGCTCCGCGGCGAGTGGTCAACCTCGTACCTGTACTCAAAAGAGGCGCCGGAACGCATCAAACAGCACTACCCGAATGCGAAGCTCCTTGCGATACTCCGGAACCCGGTTGACCGGGCGTACTCGCAGTACCGGAACGCGGTGCGCGCGGGAGAGATTTCGAAGACGACGACGTTCGACGAGTACAGTAGGGCAGAGAAGAGTGTCTGGGATCAAGGACTCTACACACAGCAACTCTCGCGCTACTACCGGCACTTTCCCAAAGAACAAATTCTTGTCCTCATCTACGAGGACATCAAGAAGGACCCGGTTGCGTTCATGCGCCGGATTCACGAGTTCCTCGGCATTACCCCCGATTTCGTCGCGAGCATGGTCCACACCGAGGTGAACGTCGGGCGGACACCGACTGTTGTCGGCGTCGACCGCGTCATGCACCACCTCGCCGAGTTCCTCCGGAAGCACGGACTCGACCGGCTCGTGCACGCGGTCAAGCGAACCGGCATTCCCGAGCTCATCCGCTCGGCGAATACCGCCGAGGGTAAGAAGAAACCCGAGGAGCGCGGGTTCGACGCTGTGCGCGCGAAGGCGTACTTCGCGGATGATGTCCGAGAACTCTCGCGCATGCTCGGGCGCGACATGATCGGGGAGTGGGACATTGAACACCTATGACATTTTCCCGATACATCCGCGAATCTTTCATTCTCGGAGCATCGCTCCTCGGCATTTCCTTTCTGTACCGCCGGTCCGTGAGACGGAAAGGTCCCCTCGTCCGCGTCCTCGTCTTCCACGACATCGAGGATGCCGCGTGGTTCCGAGCCATCATCGGGTATCTCGTACGCGCCCACCACGTCGTTTCTCCGCGGGACTTCCTCACGCGGACGTTCGACCCGGATAGGGTGAACGTCCTTGTCACGTTCGACGATGGCTACGCGTCGTGGGTGGAGACGTGTCTCCCCGTCCTCAGGGAGCACGGCGTGCGCGCCCTCTTCTTCATAAACTCCGGACTCATCGACGCTGGCGAAAACCGCGAGGCGCAGCGGCAGTACGTGCGTGAGAAGCTCCTCCGCACGCCGCGCGAGATTATCTCGTGGGACGGCGTGCGCGTCCTCCGGGACGCGGGACACACCATTGGCGGGCACACGGTGAACCACGCGCGTCTCGGCATACTGCCCGAACACGCACAGGCGGATGAGGTGCGGAACGACAAGGCGACGATTGAGCGGCAACTCGGGAGGCCTGCGGTCACGTTCGCGTACCCGTTCGGGAACGCCGCGGACTACACGGAGGCGACCGTGCGGGTAGTACGCGATGCTCCGTACGGCCACGCGTTCACCACGGCGGGGACCTTTGTCGACATGGGAAAGCCGCTCGAAATTGCGCGGACGTGCGTCGAAGACAACAGTCAGTCCGTAGCCTCGCTCGACCGCTGGATTCTGGGTGGGTACGACGTGTACCGGTTCACTAAAAACCTATGTGCGCGATAAACGGCATCACGCGGGAGGACAGGGCACTCGTCACCGAGATGAACGAGGCGACGCGCCACCGCGGTCCCGACGGCTCCCGCGTGTGGGAGGGACGCGGCATCACGCTCGGCCACAACCGCCTCGCCATCATTGACCTCGAGGAGCGTGCGGCCCAGCCGATGGCGACCGGTGACGGAAGGTACACGATTGTTTTCAACGGCGAGATATACAATTACCGCGAGCTCAAGGAGGAACTCCGGAGCCAGTATGTATTCCGGACCGAGAGCGACACCGAGGTGCTCCTTGCGGCGTACGCGACGTGGGGCGAGGCGGTATTCCCGAAGCTCCGCGGGATTTTCGCGTTCGGCATCTGGGACAGCGAACGCGGCGAACTCACCCTCGCCCGCGACCACATGGGGGTGAAGCCGCTCTACTACCGTACTGGAGACGGAGTCGTGTGTTTCTCTTCGGAGCTCCCCGCGCTCCTCATCGGCATGCGGGAGCGGAAGCTCAGTCGGGAGCAGGTCGGGTTTTACCTCGCCATGGAGTACGTGCCCGGGCCGGAGACCCTCGTCTCCGGCATCTGGAAGCTCCGGCCCGGGGAGGTGCTCCGGTTCAAGGACGGCGTCCTCCGCACCGCGTCGTTTCTCGAGGACTCACCCGGAGTGCGGAGCGTCTCCCCCCACGAGGTGTACGACACCATTGACGCGGCGGTGAAGCGCCAACTCGTCTCCGACCGGCCAATCGGCGCGTACCTCTCCGGCGGGTTTGACTCTTCCATCGTCGTCCACCACATGGCGAAGCACGAGGCGGAGACCCGCACGTACTCGGTCGACTTCGAGGCAGTCACCGGCCAGGAGGCGGACACGGTGAAGTTCAATGCAGACGCCCGCATCGCTGAGCGCACCGCCCGCCACTACGGCACGAAGCACACGACGTTCACGGTGACGCTCGACGACATACGGAACACCATCGAGCGTGCCTCCGCTTCGGCGAGCGAACCGGTCGCGAACTCGACCGCCATCACACAGTACCTCCTCTCCGACTTTGTCCGGAAAGACGGAACCGTCGTTGTCCTCGGGGGCGACGGCGGCGATGAACTCTTCGGCGGATACACGCGCCACCGCATCGCGGTAGGTGCGCACATCTTCCAGAGCATGCCGGAGGTGCTCCAGCGCGCACTCGGCCGGGTGAGCCCGCGGGTCGCGAAACTCGGCACGCCGTTCGGCACGCCGTTCCACCGCGCGGTTCTCGTGAAGGACGAGAAAAAGATTGCCCCATTCCTCACCGCACCGCTCCCCATCAACGACCGCGCCTCGGCGTACTTCGACGGCGAGTACACAAGACTCGCGGGGAAGGGACTCCACCCAATTGACGCGTTCATGCGCGTCGACCGTAGGACGTGGCTCCCCGACGAATGCTTCGTCCGCTCCGACTATGCGTCAATGGCACACGGCGTCGAGCTCCGCGTCCCGATTGCAGACATTGACGTCGTCCGCCTCTCCGACCAGATTTCAATATGGAAAAAAACGCTTCCCCACGAGGGGAAGCGCATTGTCCGGAGTGCGTACCGGAGCCACCTCCCCGGGCACCTCTACGGACAGCCGAAGCGGGGATGGCTCTCACCGGCGGCAAAGTGGTTCCGCGACCCGGTCATCGGCGACCTCGCCCGGAATGTCTTCTCGGGCGGGTACTACGACGGCCTCAATGCCCTCTTCGACTGGGGGAACGTCCAGGCGCTCCTCGCCGACCACGTCGAGAAGCGCGGGTACCACCTCTACCCCCTCTGGAACATCCTGGTCCTCCAGGTGTGGGCTCGGAAGAACAAGCTTTACTTAGAGCCCTGAAAGTGGTAGTGTCCTCGCATAACTTTGAGGCCATTTTAAGGGTTTTACCGCTTGTATGAGAATAGGATGCATTGGCCAGGTGAGAAATGGGGCGGGACCCATTGCGCAAGACTTTGAGCAGTTTTTGCGAAAAGTGTACAGCCTCTGTAAGAGGGGGTGGGGGGCGGGATTATAGTCCACACAAGAATAAGACAGTATTTGTCTCAGCAGGATTGGAGGCATTGGTCAGGGGTGGGGGGGGGAGACCATCGCGGACC
>CAYRER010000016.1:0-1327 GCA_964423385.1 uncultured Candidatus Saccharibacteria bacterium
AAGGCGTGGCTCCGCGATAACTACTTCACGGTGCTCGGCCTCTTTGAGACCGGCGACCTTGAGGCGACGCGGATGACCGCGAAGGCGCTCCTTTCGGTCTTCGTGAAGCATAAGGACAAAATCAACTGGGCAATTGAGCATAAGCCGCACGAGACCTGGCAGTACATTCACGCGCGCTTTCACCCGGAGACGTTCGAGGAGTACTGGGAGGAGTGGGGGAACCGTCAGAATGATGCCGTCGGCGAGGTCTTGGACCTCGTCTCCCTCCTCGAGCTCAGGGGCGTGCCGGTCGCCGAGACTGCTGAGGAGCGGGAGATGGTGCAGAAAATTATCGACTACCTCGTACGCATCGAGTACTGGCACGACCTCGACAACGGCATCTGGGAGGAGGGGATGGAAGTGCACGCCTCTTCGATCGCCGCGTGCGTTTCAGCACTCAAGAAGGCACGGCAGGTTTCGTGGCTCACGGTCCCGGAGGGTGTCGTTGAGAAAGGAGAAGAAGCACTTCACGCGCTCCTGCCCCGCGAGTCTCACGGAAAGTTTGCCGACCTCGCGCTCCTCTCGGTCATTTACCCATTCCGTGAAGCAACTGATGAGGAGGTGAACGAAATTCTCCGGAACGTCGAGTACCACCTCACGAAAGATAAGGGCGTCATCCGCTACAAGACCGACCGCTACTACAACAAGAACACCGTGGACGGCTGGAGTGAGGAGGCGGAGTGGTGCATGGGACTCTCATGGCTCGCCATCATCTACGCCGAGCGGGGCGACCGCGAGCGGGCATTCCACTACCTCGAGCGCGCGCGGAGGACGATTACACAGGATGGAAAGATTCCCGAGCTCTACTACTCGCACACGGATGAGCCGAACGGCAACACCCCTCTCGGGTGGGCGGAGAGCATGTACGTGGTGGCACTCACGAAGGTGCGCGACCTCGGGTAATACACTCGAGCAGAAGAAATTACTTTCCCTCAGTCGTTTCTAGAAATTTTTCCCGTCGACTTCGGTGATGGTGAGTGTACTCACGTCGATGTCGGGGAGGCAGCGGACGTTCACCGCAATAGTCTCTTTTCCATCAGGACTCGTTCCACGTCCGAATGCCTGCACTCCGCAGGTTTTGCAGAAGAGGTGCGCGATGTGCTTTTTGTTGAAACGGTACTCGGTGAGGTTTGCTTCACCGCCAAGCAGGGTGAAGCTTTCAGATGGAACGAATGTAAGGAGAAATCCCTTCCGGGCACAGTGCGAGCAGTTGCACTCGATTGCTTTGGTAATTTCGGCAGTTACTGTAAACGCCACGGCCCCGCAGTGACAGCTTCCATTATGTGTT
>CAYRER010000016.1:1427-18812 GCA_964423385.1 uncultured Candidatus Saccharibacteria bacterium
TTCGGCAGTTACTGTAAACGCCACGGCCCCGCAGTGACAGCTTCCATTATGTGTTTGCATGAGTAGATTTTAGCATGTCAAAGATACGCACTCAGCTATTTTTGAAATGGCTTCGGAGAGGAGTACTATAGAAATTGGAATCCCGACATGCCCGGAGGCCCCATGTCTCACCGGAAGAAGGTGCCACCGTCTCGTGCATCCGCCGAGACGAAACGTCCCTCGATGTCAACGTTCGCTGCTGCGGGCCGAGCACGGCCAGCATTGCCGAACCCGGTTTACGCAGAAGACTTCAGTGAGCTGACCACCTGGGTTGGCAAGTTCAGGATGCCTATCTTTCGAGAGAAAATCCGTGTCCTCTCCTGACCCGTTCTTCAACCCAGACCGCTCTCCGGAGCGGTCGCACTCGTATAGACAGGGTGGTGTAGAAAATACATCGCCGGAGGGGTACCATATCAGAAGAACCTGTCACCAACCGCAAAATTCACTGGAGGAGGTCGCCATGGCAAAGTCGTACCTCACGAGTGATGAGCTTGCGAAAATGTTCCCGACGGTTGAAGAAGTGCGGCGGCAGTGCGGCAAGAACAACAAGAAACGCTGGGGCCTCCTTGCAAATGGCCCGGAGCTTCAGTTCGGGGTGGTGAGCGAGCGGTGAAGACTGATTCTCTCTGCGGAAGAGATATTCGCAGGTACCCGGGCGGAGTGCCGGAGGGTTGGGATGGAAAACGTTCTCTTCTGCTACGAGTTTGATGTGCATGCTGAGGATGTGAACTGCTACCCGCTCATCATCCGGGAGAATCCACTCCTCACGCAACGGTCTCGGAAGAGGATTCACACGCACACCCGTCACTAGGCAACGGCCGGTCGCTCACGCGACCGGCCTGAATTATTTTTTAGATTACCAGTTCGGCCGGCTCCCGAGGCGCCGGGCGGTGCGGTAGAAGAGGTAGAGGACGAGGAGAAGGAAGAGGAGCTCGACGAATGCCGGCCGCGCGAGGACGCCGGAGAGGAGGAAGAGGATGAACGTGTAGATATTCTTGAAGATGGATACAACGCCTCCGAAGAGCGCATCGAAGAATCCCCCCTTCGTTTCAATCGTGCTTCGGGTGATGGTTGCGGTGTCGCTCGTCGGTGCCGACGCGCTCGGGGCCAACTCTTTCTGGTAGAGCGCCTCGTTCCGCTCCTTCCGGTACGCGTCGAGCGTCTCCCGGATGTCGTGCACCTCGTCCGTAATACCCCCGACGACGGACGCGACAACTCCATCGGGGAGGTACTGTTCGAGGCCGGGACGAATTACCTCTGTCGTTTCAGTTTCACGGACAGTCTCCACCACCAGCTCTTTCGTTTTCTCTGTTTCTTCTCTCTTCTCAGAAACCGGTTTCGGGTTTGCACGAAGCGGGTCGGTCCCCCCCGCGCGCTCGTCTTCGTCAGAGACGCCGTCACCGTCGTCGTCTGGGTCAGCCGTATTCCCGACGCCGTCCTTGTCGGTGTCGTACTCGACGGTAACGGCGTCCTCCGCGACAATACCCGCAACCTCAATCGGCTCGCTCGGCGCTCCGATTTTGTGGAGCTCGGCGTCAGAGAGCGTCGCGCCGAGCGCGTGCTCGCCCTCTGTCGGCGTCCAGTCAATCCACGCCTCGGCGATGCGCCCCGAGAGAACGCTCACGTACGACGAACCGATGCGCTTCCCGTTGTCGGTGAAGCGGATGGTGCCGGTGAGGTCGTGGGGCGTGTTGTTCCTGAACGCGACGTACACGCGGGTCGGGACGCCGACGAAGACGGGCTCTCCCGAGTACCAGAGTCCCTCGACGAAGCCCACGTTGAGGACCTCCGCACGGGTCGGTGCAGGGAGAAGGAACGCGAGGAGCAGGAATCCAACAGCCCAGTTTCTCATAAGAATTATTATACCGCCCCGCAGACTGCCCGGGAGAAAATTGACGGCCTGTTTTTCTCGGGTACACTTTCGGTAGGGTATTGAATTGCCACAATTAGTTCAACAAGTTAAGGAAAGGAAACAGCAATGAGTCACGTCGACATGAAGGAGAAGTGGATACTCGTCACCGGCGCGGGGAAGCGAGTCGGGGCAGATATCGCCCGCTACTTCGCCAAGCAGGGGTGGAACACCATCATCCATTACCGCAGGAGCAAGGACGAGGCGCTCGAGCTCGAGGCGGAAATCAAGGAGAAGTACGGTGTTCAGGTCATGCTCGTTTCTGGGGAGTTGTCCAACGAGGCCGACGTGAAGACAATCTTCGCGCAGTACTCTCCGGACGTCGTCGTGAACAACGCCGGCAAGTTCGAGGAAGACAGCTTCGATGGGAACATCGATGCAAACATGCGGGCGCTTTACCACATGAACCGCGAAGCGATTGCGCGGATACTCGCGGACAAGAAGCGCGGAACCATTTTCGTCATCGGGGACGCGTTCATCGAGAGCGGTGGCGTGTACTCGGAACATCTCGACGGGTACACGATGTCCAAGGGGTGGATTCCTGGAGTGGTGAGCGAGCTTGCCGCTGCGTACGGCAAGAGAGGGGTCCGGGTTCTCGGGGTACTCAACGGCCCCATCGACCCCCCGCCCGGAGCATCGGAGACTGCAGTTGCGTCAATCCGTGCTGAAGTCAACCTTCCTGAAGAGGACCTCAATCCGTGGATTGGAGGCGAGAAGGTCGGAGAAGCAATCTTCCACCTCCTTCATGCCACGGCCATCAACGGCGAGTGCATTCGCGTTGATGGCGGACGCAGGTGGACGACGGCACGCGAACACTAGCGTGTTTCTCAGGGTAGATTTGGGGTCGCTTGTGAGAGCGGCCCTTTTGCTTTGTATAGATAAAGAAAAAGCCCGGCGCGCGTGCGCGCCGGGCCTCATGGGTGGTCTCGGAGAAAGTCAGATCCTCCGGTACCCCTCCTGGAACTCGAAAGGATCGAACTCCCTCGGAGGAGTGACCCGTTTCCGCTTCTCTGGGGCGGGCGTTTCTTTCCCCTTTCCCCTCCCTGACTGCTCTTTGCTGAGGAGGGTCCGCTCCTTCCGGATTTTCTCCCGGAGTTCCGAGGGGAACCCGGCCGCTCCCATGGCCGCGTCTTCGACGCGGCGTGGCATCCTTGAGACGACCTCCTCTCCATTACAGCGGAGTTCAAGGCCTGTTTCGCGTCCGCCGCGCCACGCGAGGATGGTTCTTGGAACTTTCTTGTCCTTCTCGAAACACTTCCGCTCCATGAAGAAGCTGACGTGCCCGTCAGCATCTTCGGAGACGACGATGGGGGTCGTGTGCGTTCCGTCGGCGACGAACGCTTCCCATCGCTTGAGGTTTCCGTCCCGGACCCACGGCGTGATGATGATGCTTGGCACTACAGGACTCACCTTCGGAATCTCCTGTTTGGGAACGTTCGGACGCGGCACCGCTGGATTCACCCCCAGGGAGATGCCTGTGGCGATAAGCAGAACCGCAAAACAGAGAATAGTGCGCACGGCTCCTCCTCAATAGTGTGAAGACCTCGGTTTTTAGATGGAAACCCGCAAATCCAAAATCAGACAACACTATGCCACTTTTTCCCAAATAAATCAACAGTCTCCGCGCGCCGTTCTATTGCCGAAGGGAGCTAAATACCGTATAGTATCCCCGTTCTGGCCTTTGGCCTTTTCTTTTTCTCCGGGTCACCTAAACGAGCCGTCGAAAGGGAGGTACAGCAGTTATTATTTAGTAGTTAGTATTTTTTATTTACTATCGTATGGCACGAGCATTCCCACTCCATAAGGTCCGCAACTTCGGCATCGTCGCGCACGTCGACGCGGGCAAGACGACGACCTCCGAGCGCGTCCTCTTCTACACCGGCATGTCGCACAAAATCGGCGAGGTGCACGACGGCAACACGGTGACGGACTGGATGGAGCAGGAGCGCGAACGCGGTATTACCATCACCGCGGCGGCAATTTCCTGCAACTGGACCCCCTCCCTTGAGACGGACCGCACAAGCGACGAGCTCAAGTACAACTTCAACATCATCGACACGCCCGGCCACATCGACTTCACTGCTGAAGTGAAGCGCTCCATGCGCGTCCTCGACGGCGCCATCGTCGTCTTCGACGGCGTCGCCGGCGTCGAGCCGCAGTCAGAGACGAACTGGCGCTACGCCGACGAGGCGCAGGTGCCTCGCATCTGCTACATCAACAAGATGGACCGCACCGGTGCATCGTTCGAGCGTTCGTACGACTCAATCCTCAAGCGCCTCTCGCCGAAGGCCGTCCGCTACCAGATTCCGTGGGGCTCCGAGGAAAACCTCAAGGGCGTCATCGACCTTCTCAAGATGAAGGCGTACACGTTTGAGGGCGAGATGGGTATGAAGGTCACTGAGCATGAGATTCCGGAAGAGCTCAAGGCAGACGCAGAGAAGTACCACCACGAGCTCGTCGAGCGCATCGTCGAGCACGATGATGCACAGATGAGCGCGTACCTTGAGGGGAACGTGCCGAGCTACGAGGAGCTCCAGAAAACGCTTCGGAAAGCGGTCATCGCGAACGAGATTTTCCCGGTTATGACCGGCTCCTCGCTCAAGAACGTCGGCGTCCAGCGCATTCTCGACGCCGTCGTCGACTACCTCCCGGCACCGACCGACCTTCCCGCGGTCAAGGGGACCGATCCGAAGACCGACGGAGAAATCGAGCGCAATCCGTCTGATGATGAACCGTTCTGTGCGCTCGCGTTCAAGCTCCAGACCGACCCGTTCGTCGGTGCGCTCACGTTCTTCCGCGTGTACTCGGGCACGGTGAAGGCGGGAAGCTACATTTACAACGCGACCACCGGAGAGAAGGAGCGCCTCGGCCGCATCGTCCGCCTCATGGCCGACAAGCGCACCGAGATTGAGGAGGTGTACGCCGGCGAGATTGCCGCGGGCGTCGGCCTCAAGGACGTGAAGACGTCGCACACGCTCTGTGACGAGGCGAACCCGATTATTCTCGAGCAGATTACCTTCCCGGAGCCGGTCGTTGCGATGCGCATCGAGCCGAAGACGAAGAACGACCAGGAGAAGATGGGTATGGCGATGAAGAAGCTCGCCGACGAGGACCCGACATTCAAGGTGTCAACCGATGAGGAGACCCTCGAGACCATCATCGCCGGCATGGGTGAGCTCCACCTCGAGATTATCGTCGACCGCATGAAGCGCGAGTTCGGTGTCGAGGCAAACGTCGGGAAGCCGCAGGTGGCGTACCGCGAGACCATCCAGCGTCCGGCAGAAGCCGAGTACAAGTACGTGAAGCAGTCGGGAGGCCGCGGTCAGTACGGTCACGTGAAGATTCGCATCAAGCCGATGGAGAAGCTCGCCGAGGGCGAAGAGGTGAAGAAGAACGTCACCCGTGAAGACCACTTCGAATTTGTGAACAATATCAAGGGAGGCGTCATTCCGGGCGAGTACATCCCGGCGGTCATGAAGGGAGTGAAGGAGGCGATGGCACGCGGATTCGTCGCCGGCTACAAGATGGAGGACATCTCCGTCGAGCTCTTCGACGGTTCCTTCCACGAGGTGGACTCGTCAGAAATCGCATTCCGCCTCGCTGCAATTCACGCCTTCAAGGAGGCGGCGAAGCAGGCGGGTGCTGTCCTCCTCGAGCCGATTATGAAGGTTGAGGTGACGACTCCGGAGAAGTTCATGGGTGACGTCAACGGCAACATCAGTTCAAAGCGCGGTCTCGTTGAGGGTATGGACGATCGCGGCATGGCGAAGGTCATCCACGCGAAGGTTCCGCTCGCCGAAATGTTCGGGTACACGACGGCACTCCGCTCGATGACCGAGGGCCGCGCGAACATGACGATGGAGTTCGACCACTATGAGGTCGTTCCGCCGAACGTCGCGATGGAGATTAAGAAGGCCCGCGGGGTAAAAGATATCGAAGAAGAATAAAAGAAAGGAGCGCCAAAAGGCGCTCCTTTCTTTTGAATCTTCGCATCTTTTACCCCGCGGGCCGTAGGCACGGGGTGAAAAATGGGGTGGGACCCATTTTGCAAGACCTTGCCACATATTTTATGAGGCATAGCCGAAAATAAAATATAAGCAAGGTGTACTGAAACTGTAAGTTTTAAAAGAAATCGACGAGGAGTAAAAGAAAAGAGCATCCACCAAGGATGCTCTTTTCTTTAATCAATCCGTATGCCTTCGCTTCAGTTCGTCACGTTTTTCTTCAAGCGCTGACAGTCTTTCCGCAGACCATTTTTCGATATCTGCGTGTGCGAGCCCCGGGTTTCTTAAATGATTAAGAAGCGTATCTCTATTTATGATTTTCCCATACTGAACCCCGTAGAGTTTCCTATGTCGAGAAAGGAGTTCATCATCCGAAAGAGAGTCAAGTTCGTCACTGCTATTTCTCTGGGTGAGCGGGCCGTTGTTTGGGGCGTCAAAATTAAGTGGGATTTGTTCTTTCATAGCATAGATATTGTACCGCACGTCTTCGCACAAAAAGAAATCGCTTGCCCTTGGAGGAGGGTAAGCGATGAGGGGCTCGGAGGAGCGAGCCGGGGTTCGTCGGTCAGCGCGTGCGTTTCTCCGGCGGGACGGGTGTGAGCGGATCCACGAGGCGCGGGACGATGTTGGATTTCCAGACCTCCCGCATCGCAATCCGGACGTGCGCATGGATGTCGGGGCGGTGTGCGGCGCCCGACGAGTTCCCGAGGATCTGGTACTCGACGTCTTCCGCCGTAAGTCCGGGGAAGAGCGCCGGAATGACCGCCTTCGCGTGCTCCTCGAAGGCGAGCGTCAGGCGACTCGCCGTGATTTCCGGAGCGTCCGACCACGTGAGGGGCGGTCGGGTGCTGAGCGCGATGTGTGTCGCGAAGAGCCCGGTTGCCTCGGCGATTCCGGTCATGCTGTCCTTGCGAGACACCGTGGCTGTTACCATGACACCGCTCAACGTCTCGCCCACATCCACCACCAAGGGGGTGTCCATCAGGGTCTCCTTTGTGCAGGAACGCCGACGCTCAAAGTGGTCGGTACGGCTGAGACGATACCACAGATTTATGATAAATCAAGGGTCCACGAGAGGCGTCCTCGGATGAATCAGAGAACATGAGTCGCTTACTTGCAAAATACGGCGCACTCTTGTACTATTCTCCCACCGCGTTACGTCCATGACGTAATTCAGGGGAGTTTTGCTCTTTTGACATGCAGTGCGAGTAGGTAGAGGTGAGGCAACGTTCTCGCGCCCTCTCTTCTAAACGCTCGTCACACTGCTCTCTTTTTATTTTTATAGTAGAGAGGGCTGCAGCGTGCGGAATTTATTATTAGTCATTAGTCGCTAGTTTCCAGTTACCTTGCCTCCAGCAAGAACTGACAGCTAAAAACTGATAACTAACTAACTAATTATTATGGCAGAATTTGATCGTTCAAAGCCGCACGTAAACGTTGGTACCATTGGTCACGTCGACCACGGTAAGACCACGCTCACTGCAGCAATTCTCAATGTGCTCAACACCAAGGGTGAGGGGTACAGCGCATCCGTAAAGGGTGTTGATGATATCGACAAGGCGCCGGAAGAGAAGGCGCGCGGCATTACCATTTCGCTCTCGCACTCTGAGTATGCGACGCCGACTCGGCACTACGCGCACATCGACGCGCCGGGACACGCTGACTACATCAAGAACATGATTACCGGCGCCGCACAGATGGACGGTGCTATTCTCGTGGTAGCAGCAACCGACGGTGCGATGCCGCAGACCCGCGAACACGTCCTCCTCGCAAAGCAGGTGGGTGTTCCGAAGATTATCGTCTTCCTCAACAAGTGCGACATGGTCGACGATGAGGAAATGATTATGCTCGTCGAGGAAGAGCTCCGCGAACTCCTCGCGAAGAACGGCTTCGACAAGGACGCTCCGATCATCAAGGGTTCGGGCCTCAAGGCGCTCGAAGACCCGAAGGGTGAGTGGGGCAACAAGGTCCTGGAGCTCGTGAACGCGATGGATACCTACTTCCCGCTCCCGGTCCGCGACCTCGAGAAGCCGTTCCTCATGCCGATTGAAGACATCTTCTCGATTGAGGGACGCGGCACCGTGGTCACCGGTAAGGTGGAGCGCGGTATCCTCAAGGTAGGTGATGAAGTTGAGATTGTCGGTATCAAGGATACTGCAGTCACGACGGTCACCGGCGTTGAGATGTTCAACAAGCAGCTCGACCAGGCGCAGGCAGGAGACAACGCAGGTATCCTCCTCCGCGGCACAAAGAAGGAAGATGTCCACCGCGGACAGGTCTTGGCGAAGAAGGGTTCAGTCACTCCGCACAGCGAGTTCGAGGCAGAGGTGTACGTTCTCTCAAAGGATGAGGGTGGCCGCCACACGCCGTTCTTCACCGGTTACAAGCCCCAGTTCTACGTCCGCACGACGGACGTCACCGGAGAGGTGACGCTCGCTGAGGGTGTCGAGATGGTGATGCCGGGAGACAACGCTAAGTTCAAGGTCAAGCTCGTTGCGCCGGTTGCACTCGAGGAGAAGCAGAACTTCGCTATCCGCGAGGGCGGCCGCACCGTCGGTGCAGGCGTCGTCACGAAGATTGTCGCCTAACACGCGTAACTTTAGGAAGTAGTCATTAGCACCATGGCAACGAAAGCAAAGGTTGGGCCGAAGAAGGAGAAGAAGTCAGCTGGCGACGACGTCCAGAAGCTTCGCATCCGCGTCCGTGCGTACGAGAACAAGATTCTCGATACGTCCGTGAAGCAGATCATTGATACGGCGATGCGGTTCGACGCGAAAGTCGTCGGCCCAATACCGCTTCCTACCGAGATCAAGAAGTACACGGTGAACCGTTCGACATTCGTCTACAAGGACGCGCGAGAACAGTTCGAAATGCGAATGCACAAGCGTGTCATCGACATCTTAAACCCGGGCGCAAAGGTGATTGAGGCTCTCACGAACCTCTCCCTCCCGTCGGGCGTCTCGATTGACGTGAAGATGGTGTAGGACCTGTTGTCAGGTACGAAAAACCCGCGGCTCTGCCGCGGGTTTTTCCTGTGCGCTCGACAGAAAACGTTCACCAGTGGTACAGTACCGGCTGGTTTTGTTCGAAACGTTTTGGGGCGGGAGGGGACAGGAATGGATTCGGAACGGAGCAGCAAGACAGACGTGCGAAAGCTCGGTCGCTACCCATACGATTCGATGTGCGGAGGGTTCGGGTGCCTCTACGTCATGAACGGCGCTGAGCTCTCTGTCATCACCGACAACGGCTCGCGGAAATCGTTCGGGAAGCACTTTCTCGGAAAGGATGATGACTGGGGGGCGTGCTCGCTCGGGCCCGTCCTCCGCCGGGGTGACCGGTTCTTCCTCGTCACCGAGGACGGAGCGGAAGTATTCCTCTGCGAAGAACGGTGCGAGGGTTGGCAGGGCGGGGTGGGGTGCCTCTACTTCGTCAACCACTACAACGACTTCACCTTTTTCCCGATCATTGTCTGAGAACGGGGTGGCAGAATACGGCGCGGACCCTTCGGGGGATGCGCCGGTTTTTTCTTGCAATTTCCCGGGGATGATGTACACTCACGCCTAGCTTTTCAAAGACCTACGTACCCCAGTGAAGTACGAGCTTCGCTCGTCAATGTAGCTTCGCCACATACTTCACCGGGAGACCAATGGGCACAAAACCGCGATTTTTACCTGCGGACCTTGTGTCCCGCGTATGTGAAAATCGCGGTTTTGTTTTCGGGTCATGCGAAAGCAATTATTAGTTATTTTCAGAGAAGGTTATGAGTTGAAAGTTATATGTTGTGAATGTTTCACAACTTCTAACTTCTAACTTCTAACTTCTAACTTCTCCATGAAATTCATATTGGGAACAAAGGAGCGCATGACTCAGGTGTTCGACGCTGACGGCGTTCTCCATCCGGTCACTGTCCTCCGCGTTGCTCCTGCGAAAGTGACGCAGGTGCGCACGAAGGAGAAGGATGGCTACGAGGCGGTCCAGCTCGCATCCGGTGAGCAGAAGCCGCACCGCGTTTCGAAGGCGCTCCGCGGACACCAGGGCGGCGCGTACAAGCACACCGTGGAGTTCCGTCCGCAGTCGGGTCGGAAGGACACACTGCCGGAAGTAGCGAAGGATGCCGTCCTTGACGCATCCGTCTTCGCAGTCGGGGACATGGTTCTTGTCTCGGCAGTCTCAAAGGGTAAGGGCTTTCAGGGCGTCGTGAAGCGTCACGGCTTCCGCGGCGGTCCGGCAAGCCACGGCATGAAGAACACGCACCGCACGCCGGGTTCAATCGGCGCAACTGGTCCCCAGCGCGTCTTCAAGGGACTTCGCATGGCAGGCCGCATGGGTAGCGACCGTATCACGGTCAAAAATTTAAAGGTTATGGCGGTAAACGCGGAGGAGAACCTCCTCCTCGTTCGCGGTGCTGTACCGGGTCGAAAGGGAACGTTAGTGGAAGTGCGCAGCGTATAAAAAGACCTATGACTACAAAAATCCAGAAGACGCTCGAAGCGAGCGTGTACTCGAAGGAGGGGAAGGAGGTCGGGAAGCTCGCACTTTCACCAAAGACGTTCGGTGTCGCGTGGAACGCCGACCTCGTCCACGAGGTCGCAGTCGCGATGCAGGGCAATGCCCGCGCGAACACCGCGCACACGAAGGATCGGAGTGAGGTCCGCGGCGGCGGCAAGAAGCCATGGAAGCAGAAAGGTACTGCCCGTGCACGACACGGATCATCTCGTTCACCAATCTGGAGCGGAGGAGGTGTTGCACACGGTCCGCGCAACGAGCGTGATTACACGAGGAAGATAAACAAGAACGTAAAGGCGAAGGCGCTCGCAACCGTGCTCTCGGAGAAGTTCGGGAAGGGGCAGGTTGTGTTTGTCGACACGCTCACGTTCGAGAAGCCGAAGACAAAGGAGGCGATTGCGGCTCTCGTTGCCCTCTCCCGGGCAGTGAAGGCAAAGGCACTCGTCACCAAGAAGGCGAACGCCGCGCTCGTCGTCCTCCCCGGACGCAACGAGGCGACCGAGCTCTCGTTCCGCAACATGCAGAACGTAGAGGTGACGACCGTGAAGGACGTCAACATTGTCGAATTACTCACGTATAAGTACGTTGTAGTCGCAAAGCCGGAAGAGGCGCTCAAGACTCTCGAGTCTCGAACTGCACCGAAGTCGGCACGTAAGGTTACAGCGAAGGCACAGTAATATGGGACTCTTTGGAAAGAAGAAGGATGCCGCAGAAACGGCACCGCAGGCTCCCATGGCGGCACAGCCCGCCGGACTCGTCATCGATGCAAACATCGAGACGGTCATCGTCCGTCCGCACATCACAGAGAAGGCGGCGCTCCTCGGGGAGCGGAACGTCTACGCGTTTGAGGTCCGGAAGGGAGCAACGAAGTACGAAATCCGCGACGCGGTGAAGGCGCTCTACAAGGTGACGCCGGAGCGCATCCGGATTGTGAACAAAACACCGAGGCACTTTATGTCACGTTCACGAGGTCGAGACGTGATGGAGTCGGGACTTAGGAAGGCGTACGTCTACCTCAAGGAAGGCGACCGCATAGAATTAGTTTAATAGTTAACAGTATCTAGTTTCTAGAAGAATTTTGCTCCGCAGAATTTGAAACCAGGAACTAGCAACTATTGACTAGCAACTACACATGAAAACCTATAAACCAACATCAGCAGGGCGTCGCGGTATGACCGTCGTGCCGTACCGTGAGCTCCTCACCGGGAAGCGGAATGCCCCTCGAAAGTCGCTCACCCAGGGCGGACGTTCGACCGGCGGAAGGAACAGCGGCGGCCGGACGACCAACCTCTACCGCGGAGGCGGCAACAAGCGCACGTACCGCATCGTCGACTTCCTCTACAACAAGAAAGATGTTCCGGCGGTCGTCGAATCAATCGAGTACGACCCGTTCCGCTCGGGGTTCATCGCGCTCGTCCTCTTCAAGGACGGCGAGCGTCGGTACGTCCTCGCACCGAAGGATTGGAAGAAGGGTGACGAGTTTATCGTCTCGGCAGAAGCGAAGCCTACAAACGGCAACCGTCTCCCGCTCTCAGCGATTCCGGTCGGTACGTTCGTCTTTGCGATTGAGCTCCAGCCCGGCGCCGGCGCGCGCATCGCGCGTTCAGCCGGCGGGTACGCAGAGGTCGTCGCACACGACGCTGGGTACACGCTCCTCAAGATGCCGTCATCCGAAGTCCGCAGGGTCATCTCGACCGCGTGGGCGACGGTCGGCGTCGTCTCGAATGAGGGGTATCGTCTCGTGAACCTCGGAAAAGCAGGACGCTCGCGCTTCCTCGGCCGTCGGCCGAAGAACCGCGGTTCCGCCCGGAACGCCGTCGACCATCCGCACGGCGGAGGCGAAGGACGCGCTCCGCGCGGACATCGCCGACAGCGCACCATCCAGGGCAGGCCGGTGGGCAAGGGGCAGAAGTCTCGTCGTCCGAAGAAGCACTCGAACGTCTTCATCGTCTCGCGCAGAAAGCCCGGACGGCTCATGCGCTCGAGCAACGCCTAGGGTATTCAGAGTCCACGAAAAAGCACCGCGTCCGCGGTGTTTTTTCGTGTGCGCGCTTGACCGAACAGGATTCCTGTGGCAGTATCTCGCCACGCTGCTACATCGCAGCATGTTTCCAAAGGGGAAGAAAGTAATTTTCCTGTACTCCGACGATGATCCTGAAATGCTCGGGCGTATCGAAAAGTTCGTTGTCACGAGCCTCCTCCGCGAAGACTTCAAGAATCTCTTCGGTGGACGACGGGGCGAGGTCTGCTTCAGGACTCCGCACGTGTACGTGACCTTCAATCAGAAGACTGAGAAGATTGTCACGGAACACACGCCGTTCTCCGCTGTTTCCCGTTTTCCTACAGCGCTCATCCTCCCGGGTGGGCTCCTCATGGCGAAGCGGGATCGCGGGTGGCGGCTCTACGATCCGCGGTCCCACCAGTACCTCCCCGGGGTTTATCCCGGGAAACCCATCATCTATCCGAAGCTCCGGCTCCCCGTTTTCTTCCTTGAACGGGACGGCAAGAGCATTCTCATGAACGGGCTCACGGGGAAGCAGTACTACGTGAATGGGCGAATGAAGGTCGTTTCCCCCGTTCACCTTCTCCTCACATCGGGCGCACGGCGGTGGCTCTACGACCTTTCGACCATGAGCTCGCTCAAGGTCGAAGAGTACATGAAGCTCACCCCGCGGTTTGATTCTGTGGAGAGCGGGGAGAAAAAATACCTCCTCGACACCGCGGCGGGAGAACTCTACGAGTTCGACGACATTACGGTTTCGGGCGAGAGGGTTTCCCGTTACCTCCTCGTGAGAGGGGGAGAGATCATCGGGTACGTCGAGGGCACCCTTTTCAACCGGGCACACCCTCCACGCTCGAAGGCGCGTCACTGACCCAGCGCACCAATAGTTCTTCACAATGGCCCGCCTCGGCGGGCCATGCTCTTGTCCGGTTGACACTCTCCAGCATTTCGCGTACTATAGCGCTCGTTCAAGAACCTCCGTTCTAGAACTCTCATAGCTCTAGAACACCAGTGTTCGTGGGCGCTTCGTTAAGGACTGGCCGTTACCTGTTCCCTAACGAGGTTCTCACCACAGTTTTACGTGGTAACCTCATGCGCGGCTGCGCTTTTTAATTCATATGTCACGATCACTCTACAAGGGGCCATACATCAACGAGAAAATCCTGAAGAAGATTCAGGGAAAGAAGCCGGACGGAACCGGCACGATTAAGGTGTGGGACCGTGCGTCCGTCATCTCTCCGGAGATGGTCGGCTTCACGTTCGGCGTCCACAACGGCAAGGCGCACCTCGACGTCTTCGTCACCGAGGAGATGGTCGGACACCGGTTCGGCGAGTTCTCGCCGACGAAGAAGTTCACCCGCCACGGCGGTAAGATGCAGACCGAGCTCGATGCGAAGAAGAAGGAGGCAGAGCTCGCCGCTGCGAAGGCCGCAAAGACCGCGGAGCCGGCAAAGAAGTAACCACGTAAGCATCTACCATGAAAGCGTTTCTCAAGAACTACCGTCAGTCGCCGCGCAAGGTCCGCCTCATTGCCGACCTCGTCCGCGGGAAGGAGGTGAAGAAGGCACTCGAGGTGCTCACGTTCGTCAACAAGCGTGCTGCGGGGCCGTTTGCGAAGCTCATCCAGTCTGCAGTCGCGAACGCGAAGAGTCAGGGCGTGTCAGGAAAGACACTCTTCGTGAAGTCGGTCGCGGTCGACAAGGGCACCGTATTCCGCCGGTTCGAGGCACGCGCACGCGGTTCAGCTGCTCCCATCAAGAAGCGGAACAGCCACATTACCCTCGAGCTCGGCACAAAATAATTTCTTATTTATTATTTTCTCTTTCTTAGCTTAAGAATATGACACACGTCGCACACCCCTACGTCCAGCGCCTCGGCGTCATTCGTGACTGGAAGTCACGCTGGTTTGCCGCAGACCCGAAGAAGTACCGCGAGTACATGCGCACCGACGTCGCCGTCCGGAAGCTCCTCGCGAAGAAGCTCCGGAACATGCACATCGCATCGATTGAAATCGAGCGGAACGAGAAGGTATACCGCATCATCATCGCGACCTCGCGCCCGGGCCTCATCATCGGCCGGAGCGGCGAGGGCGCAACGAACCTCCGGAAGGAAGTTGATCTCCTCCTCCGTACCCTCAAGCTCACCGAGAAGCCGGAAATCAAGATTGACATCGAGGAGGTCCGCTCTCCGGAGGTGAACGCATCGATCGTCGGTCAGATGATTGTCGAGGGACTCGAGAAGCGCATGGCATTCCGCCGGGTCATGAAGATGACCGCGGAGAAGGTCATGGCGAACCGCGACGTGAAGGGTGTCCGCATCATCTGCTCAGGCCGCCTCGGCGGTGCGGAGATGGCGCGCAAGGAAGAAACGAAGAAGGGGCGCATCCCGCTCCAGACCCTCCGCGCAGACATCGACTTCGCACGTGAGACGGCAGTCCTCCCGTACGGTGCAATTGGCGTGAAGGTCTGGATTTACCGCGGCGACATCTTTACCGACCGGAAGGCGAACGCTGAGGCGAAGGCGACCGAGAAGGCCCGCCGGAGCCGGAGCGAGCGGACATCATAATTTCGTAAACCAGGTTTATGCTATTTCCTAAGAAAGTAAAACATCGAAAGTGGCAGGTGGGCAGGAAGCACACCGTTCGCCTCAACGCAGCCGAGACGCGCGGGACGACGGTGTCTTTCGGCGCGTACGGTCTCAAGGCGCAGTCGCAGGCGCGCGTGAAGTCAAACCAGATTGAGGCGGCACGTCGCGTCATCTCGCGCACCCTCGGAAAGACCGGCAAGGTGTGGATTCGCATCTTTCCCGACAAGCCGGTCACAAAGAAGCCGGCTGAGGTCGGCATGGGAAAGGGAAAGGGAGATCCGGACCACTTCATCTTCGAGGTGCGTCCCGGCCGCATCGTCTTCGAGATTGACGGCGTGACGGACGCGGTCGCACGCGAAGCCCTGAGGAAGGCAACCGCGAAGCTTCCCATCAAGGCAAAGGTCGTTACTCGTGACGAAACCCGCGTATAACGTATGAACATGTCAGAACTACAGAAGAAGAGCGACGCAGAGCTCATGGCGTACGTGAAGGAGAAGCGCGAGGAGCTCCGGAAGCTCCGCTTCGGGCTCACCGGGAGCGGGATGCGGAATACGCACGCAATCAGGAATGCGCGACACGAACTCGCCCGCGCGCTCACGGCCGCAAATAGCCGGAAGTCAGCATAATTAGCAACCACCTAACACTATGGCAACAGAACACACAACACAGGAAACAGCACCGAAGGCACGCGTACTCCGCGGCACGGTTGTTTCGACGAAAATGCAGGACACCATTGCGGTTCAGGTCGAGCGCTACGTTATGCACCCGAAATACAAGAAGTTCATGCGCCGGACGAAGAAGTTCCTCGTCCACGACAAGGGCAATACCGCGAAGGAGGGAGATAAGGTCGAAATCCGCGAGACGCGCCCAATCTCGAAGCGTAAGCACTTCGAGCTCGTGAAGAACTAACCGCCTAACACCACAGGTATGATTCAGCCACAGTCAATCGTCACCATCGCAGACAACTCGGGCGGCAAGCTCGGCCGGGTGTTCAAGGTCTTGGGCAGTTCGAAGAAGCGCTACGCGGAGCTGGGCGAAATGGTCGTCCTTTCTATCCAGACGGCGGAGCCACGGAAGCTCGTGAAGAAGAAGGACGTCGTCTACGGCGTCGTCGTGCGTCAGGTGAAGCCCTTCCGCCGAAAGGACGGCTCGTACGTGAGCTTTGACGACAACGCAGTCGTCTTGGTCGACAAGGAAAAGAAGGAACCGCGAGCGAACCGTATCTTTGGTCCGATTCCGCGCGAGCTCGCCGAGGCCGGTTACCAGAAAATCATCTCCCTCGCACCGGAGGTTGTCTAAGCTAGCTATACGTTTCATATGAAGATACGAAAAGGAGACACAGTCATTGTGACAGCCGGTAAGGACCGCGGAAAGGAGGGGAAGGTGCTCCGCACGTTCCCGAAGAAAGGCGAGGTGCTCGTCGAGGGCGTCCACGAGGTGAAGCGCCACAAGAAGGCGAACCGTCGCGGGTCGCAGGGTCAGATTGTGACGAAGCCGATGCCGATTTCTGCGTCGAACGTGGCTCTCAAGGACGCGAAGACTGGAAAGCCGGCGCGCGTCGGGTATACGACCGAAGGCGAGAAGAAAGTTCGCATTACGCGCCCGTCAGGGACGAAAGCTTAGTAGCCCATAACGGATACCACAACGCATATGAAGACAATGAAGGAAACACTCGCGGGGACGTTTGATGCTCTCAAGGGCACGATGGGCTACACGAACGTCATGCAGGCGCCGAAGATTACGAAGGTGGTCATCTCGACCGGCACCGGAAAGATTGACGACAAGCAGAAGCTCAAGCTCATCGAGGACCGCCTCGCGCGCATCACCGGTCAGAAGGTGTCGGGCCGCCCGGCGAAGAAGTCGATTGCATCGTTCAAGCTCCGCGAGGGGGAAATCATCGGGTACCAGGCGACCTTGCGCGGACCCCGCATGCACGACTTTCTCTTCAAGCTCATCCACCTCGCCCTCCCGCAGACGCGCGACTTCCGCGGACTCCCCGTCTCGGCAATCGATGACATGGGCAACTACACCGTCGGCGTGAAAGAGCACACCATTTTTCCGGAGACTGCCGACGAAGAGGTGAAGGATGTGTTCGGCTTTGCGGTCACCATTGTGACGACGGCGAAGACTCGAAAGGAGGCGGAGGCGCTCCTTCGCCACATCGGCCTCCCGCTCCAGGCGGGCGCCGCAGAAGAAAAGAAGGTGAAGAAGGCAAAGAAAAAGAAGAAATAGAAGGAGGGAAATTTTTTACACAAAGCCCCGGGGAAGCTCCGCTTCCCCGGGGCTTTGACTTCGGGGGCCCCCTCTGGTATAGTCGTCGGCGTAGCGATATACGCACA
>CAYRER010000017.1:0-15641 GCA_964423385.1 uncultured Candidatus Saccharibacteria bacterium
TTCTCATTGAGGATGAGCTTGGGAAGCTTCAAGGTATTGTGTCGGTGCGCGCGAACCTCGGCGAACAGACCGTGTCGGTCTCGGGCGACTTCGGCGGGAAGAGTCCGGAAGACATCGCATCGTTTCTTACCGCACCTCTTAGAGAGCGTGGGTATACCGTCTCCACCGACGCCGTCTCGCCAAAAGACAGGAAGTGGAATGAGTTCACGGTCGCGATTCCTGCCGCAACTTTCGTCATTCTCGCATTCATTCTCCTCCAGAAGGCAGGCATTGTGAATCTCGTCGATGCGGGCGAGGTCACGTACGGCACCGCCTTCATCATCGGCGTCGTCGCGTCGCTCTCGACGTGCATGGCGGTGGTCGGCGGGCTCGTCCTCTCGATGTCGGCGGCGTTCGCGCGTGAGGGAGACCGCATCCGCCCGCAGGCCCTCTTCCACATTGGACGCCTCGTTGCGTTCTTCATTCTCGGCGGCGTCATCGGCGCACTCGGCTCCGCCTTCACGCTCTCGGCGACAGGCACGTTCATTCTCGGCCTTCTCGTCGGGCTCATTATGCTCATACTGGGTCTGAACCTTCTCGACATATTCCACACCACGAAGCGTTTTCAGATTCCGGTGCCGAAGTTTCTCTCGGGAAAGGCGCACGAACTCTCGCGCGCAAACCACACGCTCACCCCGCTTGTAGTCGGCGTTGCGACGTTCTTTCTCCCGTGCGGGTTTACACAGTCGATGCAGCTCTACACCCTCACGACGGGGAGCTTCATGGGAGGTGCGCTCACTATGCTTGCGTTTGCACTCGGGACGCTCCCGGTCCTCGCGCTCATTTCATTCAGCTCTGTTTCGGTGAAGGACAGTCCGTACGCCGGCACCTTCTTCAGGACCGTCGGCCTCATTGTCATCGCGTTTGCGCTCCTTAATCTCATTAACAGCTTCGTCGTTGTCGGCCTATTGTCGCCGGTATTTAATTTCTAGGAAGGGTTATGAAAGGAATCGGACTATCGCTCACGCTCGGTGCACTCATCATTCTGGGAGCAGTGCTCCTTTCCGGCGGAGGAGATGCGGAAGCGCCGAAGACTGACGGAAGTAATGTGACAATGGAGGAGGGAAAGCAGGTCGTCTCCATCGATGCAAAGGGCGGGTACCTTCCTCGGGTAAGCGTTGCGAAGGCGGGCATTCCGACCGTCGTCCGCTTCAATACGTCGGGCACGTTCGACTGCTCCGCGGCGGTACGGATGCCGAGCGTCGGCGTGAGTAAGATTCTCCCGCAGACGGGAACGACCGACATCGACATCGGCGTCCAGGAGTCGGGGCTCTTCGAGGGGAGCTGCGGCATGGGCATGTACCCCTTCGAAATCAGGTTCGTGGAGTAGCCGGATTTCCTTGTATTTTGGCCTCGGGAGGCGTATAACAGTCGAGGATTTTTGTTCATAATTGCCCTCTCGAGAGGGCAGTCGTTTGACAACCGCACCATCAACAACACGGAGCATACGAATGACGAAGACCGGTGGTTCCAACCCCGCACCTCAACCCCCACTCGAATCCAAGCTGTTTGTCCTCGATACCAACGTCCTCATGCACGACCCAACGAGCCTCTTCCGGTTCGAGGAGCACGACGTGTACCTTCCCATGGTCACGCTCGAGGAGCTCGACGACAACAAGAAAGGGTCGAGCGAGGTTGCGCGCAACACGCGCCAGGCGACACGTTTCCTCGACAAGATCGTGGGAAGTCACGGCGGGGGCCTCAAGGAAGGGTACTCGCTCTCGAGTCCACAGGAGGGGAACGGGAAGGGGCACCTCTTTCTCCAGGCAGAGGAGGTTCCCATAAGTCTCCCGGAAGGTGTTGCGACGAAGAAGGCCGATAATGCAATTCTCGGAGTCGTCACGCACCTCAAGGAGAAGTATCCCGGACGGGAGGTTATCCTCGTTTCGAAGGACATCAACATGCGCATCAAAGCGCACGCGATGGGGATTCCCGCCGAGGACTACTTCAACGACAAGGTGCTCGAAGACACCGACCTCCTCTACACCGGCAGACTCGAGCTTCCCCCGGACTTCTGGGACAAGCACGGGAAGGACGTCGAGAGCTGGCAGGAGCACGGGCGTACGTTCTATCGCGTCAAGGGGCCGCTCGTTCCCTCGATGCTGGTGAACCAGTTCGTCTACCAGGAGGGCAACCGGCCGTTCTACGCAATCGTGAGAGAGGTGAAGGGAAAGACGGCGATGCTCCAGGTCGTGAGGGACTACGCGCATCACAAGCAGAACGTCTGGGGTATCACGGCTCGGAACATCGAGCAGAACTTCGCCCTCAACCTCCTCATGGACCCGGACATCGACTTCGTGTCGCTCACGGGCCAGGCGGGGACAGGGAAGACCCTCCTCACGCTCGCCTCCGGCCTCATGCAGACCTTGGAGTACAAGGTGTACAGCGAGATCATCATGACACGCGTCACGGTTCCCGTCGGCGAGGACATCGGTTTCCTCCCCGGCAGCGAGGAGGAGAAGATGGCACCGTGGATGGGGGCACTCGACGACAACCTCGACGTCCTGATGAAGCCCAACGACGAGCACGGTGACTGGGGGCGGGCCGCGACGGCCGACCTCATCCGCTCGCGCATCAAGGTGAAGTCCTTGAACTTCATGCGCGGGAGGACGTTCATCAACAAGTACCTCATCATCGACGAGGCGCAGAACCTGACGCCCAAGCAGATGAAGACCCTCATTACGAGGGCTGGACCGGGCACGAAGGTGGTCTGCCTCGGCAACATCGCGCAGATCGACACGCCCTACCTCACGGAAGGGTCGTCCGGTCTCACGTACGTCGTCGACCGCTTCAAGGGATGGGGGCACGCCGGGCACATCACCCTCACCCAGGGCGAGCGCTCCCGGCTCGCCGGGTACGCGAACGATACCCTCTGAAGTTCAATGCAGTACACGTTCTTGCAGCCCCACCTCCCGGTGGTGGCTGCTTTTTTATGAAAATCACCGCCATTGTCTTTTGCAGATATTTTAGGTAGTGTTCTCCGCAGAGTCGGATTCACCGACAGGCACATGCGTCGCCAAAGTACGCACAATGGACCTTTGAGAGGAATATATGGACAGGGACCAGGAGTTCTGGATTGAGATGTACCGGAAAAAGGACGCCCTCTGGATTCACAATGGGAATCCTCTGCAACCGCACGCACTCCTCACGTCGGGGAATCACTCGGACGGCTTCTTCAACAGCCGTCGCGTCATCGTCGACATCGAAGGGCTCGAGCTCGGAGCGAAGGATCTCCTCTCGAAGTTTTCGGCGCTCGGCAACAACCTCGCAAAGGTCGAGGTGGTCGTCGGGCCGCAAACCGGAGCAACGATGCTCGCTTCGCTCCTCGCCGGTGAAGTCGTGAGGCAGACGGAGACGATGTGCTGCTACCTCTCTCCCTCGAAACATGAGGAGGAAGGCAAGAAATCGATGGTCTTCACCGAACACGAGCGGAAGTCACTCAAGGGGAAGACTGTCCTTCTCTGCGAAGACGTCCTCACCACCGGCGGGAGTGTCAAGCTCACCGCAGAAGCGGTCGAGGAGGCGGAGGGAATCGTTCTCCCGTTCACCCTCGCCCTCGTGAACCGTTCGGGTGCGACGCACCTGAACGGCTACAAGATCATCGCCCTCATCGACAGGCACATGCCTGCGTGGACGCCTGAGGAGTGTCCGCTCTGCAAGGAAGGCTCCGAAGCAATTCGGCCGAAGGACAACTGGGCTCGTCTCAACGCAACCAACTGAGCTTCGGCTCGAAAGGGGAACGCATGAAAGCACTCAAGCCGGCGGAACGGCTCATCGTCGCCGCCGATTTCAAGCCCGAAGAAGGGCAGGGCATGTGGCTGGTGCGAGATAAGGTGATCAAGCTTGCCGACCAGCTCCATGGGACGGGGGTCTACCTCAAGGTGAACAGCGTCTTGCGTTTCTACGGGTATGACCTCATCAGGCAAATCCACGAATGTGGACTCAAGGTCTTCGCGGACCTCAAGCTCTACGACATCGAGGAGACGCTCGGCACCGACGGTGATTTTCTCCGCGAGACGAAACCGGAGCTCCTCACCACGGTGTGCACGGTGGGGAAGTCCTCGATGCGACTCCTCCGGTCGAAGCTCTCTCCAGACACCGAGGTGCTCGGAGTTACCGTCCTCACCAACCTCACGAACAGCGATACCGACCTGATGTATGGCACGCCGGTCGTCGAGGCGGTGAAGAACCTCGTCTTCTACTCGCTGGACTCGGTCGATGGGTTCGTCTGTTCACCGAAGGAGGTCAGGATGCTCCGCGAAGCGTACTCTGGCTTCACGTTCACGCTCAACACGCCAGGTATTCGTCCGAAGTGGGCGTCGGTCTGGGGTGACGACCAGAACCCCGAGCGAATCATGACGCCGAGGGAAGCCATCTTGGCCGGAGCGGACCGCATCGTGGTCGGGCGCCCCATCATCAGGGCGGAGAACCCGCACGACGCCGTCATGCGGACAATCGAGGAGATTGCCTCGGTGACCCCATGACGAGACAACTGGCGAAAGCCACAAAGCCCCGCGAAGTTCTCGCGGGGACTTTTTCTTTACAGAGGTACCTAGTTGAGTGGAATGTAGAGTGGTGCTCCCGTTTCAGGATTTTCTTTTACCAGGTCGAGCTCGCTGAAGACGCTGTCGCCATCGTCGGTGTAGAAGACGCCCCGGAGCGACTCGGACGGAGAGATGTCACGAATGAGGTTGATGCGGACGCCCTCTGTTCTTCCCGCAGGGAGGAGGTCGCTCACGCCGACAATCTCGCCGAGTACGCCGTTTACGCTCACATGAACGACGATGAAGCTCGGTACGTCGACAGTCACTGCAGGGAGGATAACCGGCGCGGATACGGAAGCTTCATCCGCAATCATCATCGAAGGCACGCTCTCCGCTTTGAACGATGCATCGGGAGCAGTTGCCGCCGGCATGTCGGGACCGCCCCCGCGCTCTGGGGAAGCAAGGTCGATGGGAGAAAACTGGCGCGTGGGGAGGAGGGTGAGGACGAGGATGGCGACCGCTCCCAAGGGGACGAGGCGCACCATCCACCAGGAGATGCTTGTGTACGTCGGTTCGGTGTGCCGGGAATCGGCACGGGTAATGAGAGACCGCCGGAGGTTGTCGAGAAATGCCTGGTTTGCCGTAACGGTTGGCTGTGCAGAGAGAAGGGTTTCGACGAGCACGCGAACATCACCCCCGAGCTCCCGAAGAGAGGGGTCGAGGACGTAGAGTTCTTGGATGATTTTTTCGGTGTCGCGCATACTCATAAATACGAATGGGGAGGGTAAAGGTAACCTAGGATTTAAGGAAGAGGAGTACCACGGGGGCGAGCGGTCCGAGCTTCTCACGGATGTCGCGGATGGTGCGCGAGAAGGCCATCTTCACGCTCGCCTCGGTCCCGCCGACGACCTCAGCAATCTCCTGGTACGGCATCTCCTCCCAGAGCCGGAGCGTCACAATCTCGCGCTGTTTCGGCGTGAGCGTTTCCAGATACTCCGAGACCTTCCCGAGGGTGAGCTCTGCGTCTAGGGTCTCCTCACGACGCTCGTCGTGCCCGAGGTCGAAGACGTCGTCAATGTCGACGGTGGGACGTCTCGTGCGGTAGCGGTCGATGACCGTGTTTCGCGCGATGCGGTAGAGCCACGCCGAGAACGGCCCCTTCTTAGGGTCGTACGTGCCGATCTTCTCAAGCGCCTTAAGGAAAACGTCGCTCACGACGTCTTCCGCGGTCTCCCTATTCCAGACCTTGTAGTACACGAAGCGATAGATGCGCTCGGCGTACCGGTCAAAGAGGAGGCCGAACGCAGCCGTCTCGCCCGATTTAAAGCGAGTCACGAATACTTCGTCTGCGGTTTCGGTCTCCATAGGAAAAATGGGTGTTCTAGAATTTTAGCACGTGCCAGCGCTGTCCAAAACGACCAGAAAGAGTATCCGTGGTACAATGGCCCTCTATGAAAAACCTCATTATCGGTGCAGTTGTCATTATCATTATTGCGGTAGGTTGGTACTTTTTAACGAAGGAATCCGTAGTTACCATCGATGTGCCTGAAGAGAACGTGCCGAGCACGGTACCCCCGACTCCAATCCCTGCTCCCGAAGTGGTCGAGGAGCCAGCGGCTACTCCGGAGGTGAACGAGAAGGAGACGGTCATCGGCACGTCTGTCGGTGAACGAGACATTACCGCGTACCACTATGGTACCGGGAAGACAGAACTCCTCTTCGTCGGCGGTATCCACGGCGGGTACTCCTGGAATACTGCGCTCGTCGCGTACGAGCTCATGGACTACCTCGAGGAGAATCCAGACGTGATCCCGGAGAACGTGAAGGTCACCGTCATTCCGGTCCTCAATCCCGATGGGCTCTTTGCGGTCACGGGCAAGGAGGGTCGGTTCACAAAAGGTGACGTTTCGGTTTCCGAGAGCACGCGCGTCGCGGGCCGCTTCAATGGAAACAACGTCGACCTCAATCGCAACTTTGACTGTGACTGGCGGTCTTCGGGGGTTTGGCAACAGAAGACGGTAAGCGGGGGGAGCGAGGTCTTCTCTGAGCCGGAGAGTCAGGCACTCAAGGGGTACGTCGATGCTCACGATATCAAGGGGGCTGTGGTTTGGTACAGCGCAGCGGGCGGAGTCTTTGCATCAAACTGCCACAACGGCATCCTCTCAGAAACAAAGGCAATCATGAACGCATACGCGAAGGCATCGGGGTACCGGGCGTATGAATCATTCGATTTCTACGAAATCACCGGCGATATGGTGAACTGGCTCGCGAAGGAAGGCGTGCCCGCAGTGAGCGTCCTCCTCACGACCCACGAGGACACTGAGTGGGAGAAAAACCGAGCTGGCATCGAAGCGCTCCTCGAGTACTACCAGTAATGCATCCCCGGATTATCCAGTTCATCGCCGCCATCATCGCGCTCCTCACCGCGGGTCTGGTTGTGTTTGTGCTCACCCGAGACGATGCGGTGCCGGAGCCCGCTCCGGCAGCTGAAGCGCCGGCAGCTCCGCCGGCAGCTGAAGTGAAACCAGAGTATGCGGTTGTCGGCACCTCCGTAGAGGGGCGCGAGATTCGTGCGTACACGTACGGGGAGGGGGCGGAGCATCTCCTCTTCGTCGGCGGTATCCACGGCGGGTACGAGTGGAACAGCGTCCTCCTTGCGTACGAGCTCATGGACTACCTTTCGGAGAATCCGAGCGTGATTCCAGAGAACATGGAGGTGACCGTCATTCCCTCCGCCAACCCCGACGGGCTCTTTGCGGTTGTCGGCGTTGAGGGTCGCTTTACGCCCGAGGACGTGCCGGCAGAAACAAAAACGGGCGAAGGTCGCTTCAATGCAAATGGCGTCGATCTCAACCGAAACTTCGACTGCAAGTGGAAGCCGGAGAGCAGGTGGCGCGGGAACGTCGTGAGCGCGGGAACCGGAGCATTCTCAGAGCCGGAAGCGGCCGCAATCCGCGACTTCGTCCTCGCGGACACTCCGACTGCGGTCATCTTCTTTCACAGCCAGTCAAATGCGGTCTACGCGTCGGAGTGCACAGAGGGAATTCTTGCGGAGACGAGAACACTCATGAATACGTATGCGGGCGCCTCCGGGTATCCGGCAGTCGACACCTTCGATGCGTACGAGATTACCGGCGATGCAGAGGGGTGGCTCGCGTCAATCGGCATTCCGGCAGTCACCGTGGAGCTTTCGACCCATGAGACGATTGAGTGGGAGAAAAACCTCGCGGGTATCACCGCGCTCTTCACGCAGTACGGGAAGTAGTTACCCCTTCGAATCGAGGTACTTCTTCGCGACCTTGACCGCAATGCTTCCGCCGGGGATGAACATGCCGGTTGCGTCTGCTGCGATGTCGAAGAGGAAGTTCTGGTCGAGCGCCTTGCCGAGGTATTCGCGGAAGACTCGGGTTCCTGCCTGCACCTCTCCCGTGAGACCGTCGACCTCGACGATTGCTTCTTTATTTTTTGAAATCCACCGGTACTGGAACGCGTAGATAGGGTGGTAGTAGAGGTCGATGCACGTCACCTCCACGTGCTCCTCGAGAATGGTGTCTGCTTGAATACCGACAATCATCTTTGAGAGCGTCTCTCGCATGATTCCCGAAACGCGAGCCTGTGGTGGCACGAGAATTGCGGTTTTTGACACCAAGTCCTCGAGGACTCCGCTTACGAGCTGTGGCGAGAAAGAGAGGTACCGCTCAGACTCTGGCTTTCCACTGATACCATCAACTAAGACCTCTTCGTGTCCCTCTTGAATGCAGTGTTCCATGACGGGGAGGTGGAAGTGGCCGTTTGCCACTTCGTAGTCGTTCTCGAGGAGCGTAACCGATTTCACTTCAGGTCCGGTTGCCGAGACTTGGTAGGTCGAAGTTCGGTCGTACACGTACTTCGATTTCGCGATGACGTGCCAGAAGGGTTGGTACCGATGTTCCTCGTAGAGGAGCTCGAAGTCACTGTCCTGCGGTCGCGTCAGGAAACTAGCAACCTTATTGAGAGTACCGAAGGCATTCATCTTCTTGTCCCACGCCTTCTTTTTCGCATCCTCAGCACTGATACCGCTTGAGAACAGGAATATGCGCTGGTCTGCGACTTGAATTTCCATATTGGGGTAAGTATAGCACTCCGGGAGGTGTGGAAAAGGAGAGAGTTCTAGGGGATTTTTCATTATGCTCCGCGACCTGGATTCGGTCACGAGTTGCTAAGTAAAATTATTACTCCGTATAATTTTTCTAAGCACTCTCGACCCCGACTCGGCGACCCGGAGGGTACCCCGCCTCCGTCTTTCGAATCCAGGTCTCGGAAAGAGATACGTAAAACCCCAATGCATTCGCATCGGGATTTAACGTACTCTAGCTCCGCGACCTGGATTCGGTCACGAGTTGCTAAGTAAAATTATTACTCCGTATAATTTTTCTAAGCACTCTCGACCCCGACTCGGCGACCCGGAGGGTACCCCGCCTCCGTCTTTCGAATCCAGGTCACGAAAAGAGATACGTAAAACCCCGATGCATTCGCACCGGGATTTAACGTACTCTAGCTCGCGTGGCGGGAAGCATTTCGAACTTATGATTGGCATCGTGCAATTTATGATCCCGTTATAATGATGCGTCAAATGAATAATCTTTTGGGCGTTGCGAGATAACCACACCCCCATCATAAAACAATCATCTTCAAAGGTTACAATGAGTGTGATTGCAAAGAGCCGCCCCCGCGAAGGAAACGGCTCCTGCTTGTCTCGGCAAAGGCTGATTACTTTCCAGTAATCAGGTCGTTCAATGACTTTATGCCATGCTCTTTTAGGTAAGTACCTAGGTGCATGTCACTCCGAACATCGAAGTCCTTTCCGTACTGCTTCTCAATGGTACCCATATGGGTGTCGTCACGTTTGTCGCGTAACTGACCATCTTCGTTGCGAGTACGGTAGCCCTTCATGCCTGCGGCGTCATGAGATTTCATGGTGCGTTAGGATTGTTGGATTACAACTCAAGAAGGTCGACTACTCCTTCTGACCGCTACTTGCGGTCAGTTGTCACCCGCTTCGAAGTCGGAAGGAGTACTTGCCAACACCATTTTATCATTTTTGAAGAAGAACACGAAAGTCACTCTTAAAAATGCTACACTTTGGAACAAATCGTGAGTTTTGGTCTATAGACTACTGTGGTGAAATGCCATCAAGCGAAGATGAGGCGACGTCGGTAGGAGTAGTAGTTATTACTGGGAGCTTCGTTAACTTCATAACACGTATGAATAAACTTGTTTCTGAGACAATGATCCTAATAGCGAGTAGTCTATTCGCCAAAGTTTACGATTAGAGAGTACCCTTAAAACTTATGGATTTGATGAATTGACCTCATTAGTCTTTTTTCTAGTTCCGCAAACTCTTTTTTATCCTCCTGAAAAAAGTCATAGTCGATTTTTTTATACCTACTATTCATAAATTTACCTCCAGTAAGAAAGGATTTGTACTGAAACAACGCTGTTGTGATCTCGTCTGCGATTGCGCTATGCTTATCGAAAGAAATTGTAATTTGCTCGCGAATCGAATCGTTTTTAAGCTCTGTGTCAAAGAATAGATCAACCACCTTGTCCCGTTCTGTACTTCCTATTGCTTGCTCTTGAACGAACGCAGTCTGAACAATCTTGTGGGGCTCTTTTGCCAAAGCAATGAGTTCTTTAACTTCACCAACAACAAGCAGTTTAACGTCCTTACGGTCATCAATTGCTTTCTTGATATACGAAGGGACGAATATAGCAATTGCAATAGTTACGAGGAATGAAAGAACATCAAGTATGTTAGCTTCCGTCTTAAGAGTAACGTTTGTTATATCGTTTATGGCGCCGAAGAAAAAGCCCGTTGCAAGTGAAAGTCCAGCTATTACCCACGTACTACTCATGGGTTCGAGGTTTCTTAATCTCCTCAACTATCTCTCGTAGTCTTGTTTCACTTTCTTCTGATTTAAACTCGATATGTGCCAGAACTTTATCTGATCCTTTCTCAAGAGAAAGTTTCCCAAAAGAACCCGAAATAAAAGAAGATGGATAGCCCCATACTCCATCGAGGTCAATAAGAACAACATAGTTACCTTCCACTGCTTTTTCAAACTTGGGGAGGAGTAGTGTTTCAAGAAACTCTTGTCCAGAAAAATCGCCATCCTCGCGGTACCTTGCGCCAGGGGAGTCAGAGAAGTCCTTTGCGATTATGATTTTATCCTTGATTTCCATTTTCATTGATTAGTTCCCAGTATAGAAAAGTACCCTTAAAATTGTTGTGAAGGGTCTCTCTTCCTCCTGTCTTTAGGTCTATTTTAACATTGTTGGTAATAATGTAAAAAACCTTAAAATGAGGGTGCTTTGCATGTTTTACTATCTGCGGAATACCCTTACCACGCAATTCTTTATCCTTTTCAATTCGCGAGTGGATCTTGCCCTCGAGCAGATCGTCAACAAGGCGGTCGTTGGAAAATGTAATGAGGTTAAGAATCCTTGCATAGATCTGAACAACGGCACTTCCAAAGATTCCAACCCCAAGATCCACGAACGAATAAGACGATGTTTTCTTATGGGGATCATTGTATACATACAGCCACCACTTACATTCACCCTGCAACCCCAAGTTGGCATGATTGTGAGTATTAGACATTGCCTCAACAAGTATTTCGTAAAGAGGGGGAAATGGTTTGATGTCCCCATGTACATGCGCAAGACCTGTTATGGATGCTTCTTTCGCGATTTTTGGAACAACTTTCTTATTAACTTCCTTGTGAAGTAAATTTCCACTCTTTGCTTTTTTAAAACCTGTACTTGAAACATGTTCTCCAAATCCTGATTCTGTAAGTAACCTATCTAGCTCTGGCTTTTCGGGATTATTTCCTCTGTAGGTTCCTTGCTTTGTGAATTGAGAACTTTTAATACTAGCCACTAGTAAAGCGATGGTATCAGGGGTCATTGAATCTACGTCCTTTATATCAAATTCGACATTTTTCTTACTGTAGAAAATACTTTGTGCGTCCAAGAAGTATTGAAGTACTTCGTTAGTGTTATTTATGAAGGAAAAGTTCTTCGGTGCCACGTGAACGACATATGGTGCCTGTTCATACGTCCGTGATAACTTCAAAATCCTTCTTTTTTCTACATTCTTATATCGTTTACGAAGTAACCATTTCTGGGAGTGTCTTTTCTCTTGGTAACGTTTTCGAATTCGATGATAACGCCATAGAGAACTGCCAATAGCGACCTTTTTCATAGTGAAGTGATTCTAACAAGGATATTTTTTTCTGTCCCTTATTACATTGTCGGGTGCAAAGAATGCTGTATACTTGACGAGACAACACCTAACCCCTATACGCAAGTGCAGGGTATGGTGCACAAAATCCTACGCAAATAGAGACGGCCACATAAGGCGGCACTTATTTGCGTAGGTCTGTATCCGAAAGGGTGCGGGATAGTCCCGAAAGGGGTTGTCGTCGTTCTTGTGTGGCCTTTTGTGTTACATAGGAGCATTTATCAGAAAACCTACGCAAAAATACCATGTACGATGTAAACGTTCAAAAGGAGAAGCAATCATTTCAATTTAAAGAGTTTGGCGTGAATCTTCTTATAGCACTTATTCCAGGAATGTTTATCGTCACAGCCCTTAAAATGATTGGTGTTTCAGGTGCATTGGTACCTATGGTCGTATATCTTGGTGGAGCTGTGCTTATTGGGCGGTTTCGCAAGAAAAGGAAGAATAGAAGTAACTAAACCATATATTAAAATGCATAGACAATCACTCTTCTATAAATTACACCCATTACTCTGGCTCCTAGGAATATCTGCGCCTTTCATCGTTCTTACATGGCGATGGGCACTCCTTATTTTGATTTTTCTTATGGTCATTTCTCCACTAGCTTCTATGGTTCTCTATGCACCTTTTAAACAATACGCTCTCTCAAGGGGAGAAAAGACAATTGGTTTCATCTCAGGGGTCGTAGAGGGAGTCGTGACATTCCTACTTATCAGTATTCTTGCTGTAGAGACTGCCACACTCGATCTCTGGGTGTTCTTAGGGCTTCTTGTTTTCGCATACGGTACAAATCAAGTAGCAAGGATTGTAAGGGGTAATGGAGATACGCAAGAAATGTGGACTTTGTGGGGTTTTATAGCGACTCTTCCATTGATTATTTTGTTTACTCAGTACCCAATATTTCTCTTGTTTAGATAATCGGTTTGTCGACAAAAAGGGGATTTGGTGACTTGCACACTAATGCTCATTGTGAATATAATGAAAGTCTACAATTTGAAATAGTTGTAAGAAATTCCGATTTTCGAGTCTCTCATTGAAGAAGCCGAAAGTTGAGGCACAAACGTTGCAGATGCTGCTATTTGTTACTCAACTTTCGGTTTTTTGTATACAAGAAGCAGCCATTATAAGAAATGGCGATTGCTCAAACAACCAAAATCGACTTCAGAAACGCGCTTCAATGCGAACTTGGAATCGAGATAGAACAGTCCGAGGCAGATCGGATTCTTTCTGATCTGGTGAGGTATTTTCGTTTGTTAAATCGCCTCAATAAACAACTTGAGAGCCCTCTTCAGACGCAACTGTAAGGTCTGTGGAGCAACCAGAGCAAAAGAGGTAATCAGCGAGTCCTCTATAAAAAATTGGCTGTAAGGTAGTGGTGGATAGATACAAAGCTCCCGCTCCGAGTGTATGGCTTCTCGACGGGAGACCTCATCTGTCCATCACTGTAACGATGTGCGATTAGTTGTCGTGAGGGTGAAAAGACTAACAAGGCGCACCTGCTCTGCCATAGATTTGTCCCAAAAGAATCCTTGTGAGGGATATAGAAGCCATCGAGATATTAGCAGTCGACAATATTACAAAAGAAAATGAGAAACGAAACGAAAGAAGCAAAAGTGGCAGAAAGAGAGTTGAAGAACAACGCAAGAAGAATGAGAACAACGAATGAAGCAAAAGTATCAAAACAAATACGGGTCGATGAAACCATCCACCGCAAGCTCAAAATGTTGTCTGCAGACAGAGGTGTCACCATGACCAGACTCCTGAGTCAGTTTCTTGAGTTAGAGATCGACAAACAAATTGCTTCCTGATGAGACCAAAGACTCCAAAAAATAAAGGCAAAGAACAAGTTTGCCACAGACTCGAATATCGTGATTTTGTTGTCTGGATTGCTACCCCAAAGGCTCTTCGTGAGCCTGCGACTCAGAGGGATATGGCAAAGCAGTTTGGAGTTGGTGAAGACACTCTTTCAGATTGGAAAAATAGACCCGATTTTTGGGAAGAGGTGAAAGAAGAGCGAAGTAGATGGACGCGTGAAAAGACTTCGGATGTTATACATGCCCTCTATAAACGAGCCTCTGAAGGTGGTAGTGCACATGAGGTTCGATTATGGATGGAGATAGTTGAAGGGCTGAACAGTAAAAACGTTCAAGTAATAGACCGATACGCAGAATTCCGTGATATGACTTGGGAAGAATTACAAGCAGAGAAACGCAGGTTAGAAGACTTTTTTACAAAGAAAAGTAGTAAAATACTTACATGAAGTCTGTCATATACGCACGCGTCTCATCAAAAGAACAAGAGGAAACTGGGTATTCACTTCCTGCTCAAGAAAAGCTTGCTATGGACTATGCATCTCGAAAAGGATTCGAGGTTGTAAAAGTGTTTTCTGTAGCAGAGAGTGCTAGTGGTGCCAAACAAAGGAAGGTCTTTGCGGACATGATGGAATATCTTCAGAGACAGAAAGTGAAAGTTCTTCTTTGTGAAAAAGTTGACCGACTCACGCGCAATCTCAAAGAGGCAGTAGTTGCAAATGATTGGATAGAAGAGGACAAAGAACGTCAAATTCACTTTGTTAAGCAGAATTTGGTAATACACGTTAATGCTCGATCTGATGAGAAGTTTAGATGGGACATCGAGATTGTGCTAGCGAAGAAGTATATAGCAAACCTTTCCGAAGAAGTTAAGAAAGGGCAAACGGCAAAGCTTGCCGCAGGGCATCTTCCTACAAGACCTCCAATTGGTTATCGCACCACAGGAGAACATGGGAAGAAGATTCATGTTGTAGATGAAAGTAAAGCACCTCTTGCTCAAAAAATGTTTGAGATGTATGCCACAGGGAACTACTCGGTTCTCCAACTTACCAAGGTATTGAACAGTATGGGGCTACGAGGGCATAAGGGTGCTAAGCTCTCGAAATCACGGGTGCATGAATACTTATCAAACCCTTTTTTCTACGGTGATATTTGTTGGAACGGAGAACTCTATAAGGGGGTACATGAACCACTCATTAGTTTAGAGTTGTTCAATGAGGTTCAGCGGAAACTTGACCGCAAGACTGTGAGTCCGTACTTCAGAATGCATGAATATCGTTATAAAGGGAAAATAACATGTAAAGAGTGTGGGAGAACGGTTTCTTGGGAAAAACAAAAAGGCAAACTCTATGGGGCTTGTAAGAATTGCAAAGCTCAATTAGGAGTAAAGGGTAAATATATACTTCAAGATCAACTAGACACCTTTATTATTGAAAAAATAGTAGAGATAGCCCCAAAAAGTCCGCGTGTACTCAAAGCTCTTCAGCAGGCATTGAAGGAAGACGCGGAGGATGAGATTACTGTCTACGAGACAAAGAAACAAAGAATCACAGAAGCTATCAATCGGGGAGATAGTCGAATCGATACTGCTTACACAGACCGCCTTGATAAAAGGATAAGTGTTGAACGATATGATGAATTGGAGAATGAGTGGAAGAGGGAACGAAAGACGCTCACAAGCGATTTAGAGCGTCTTGGAGAGGATAAATCGATGTACTATGAGGTAGGACTTTCGATTCATGAATTAGCTCACAAGGCGCGTGAAATATACAGCAACAAGAAAGTCACAGATGAAGACCGACGATTACTCCTGAGTTATGCCTTTCTGAACATTTCTGTGGCAGAAGGAAAACTTACAGTCGAATATACTCCGTCGTTCGAATTCCTTAAGAAATGGGTACCACCTGTAAATGAGGGTTTCGAACTGAAGAAAGATGGCTCTGCAAAAGGAAAAGCGAGCACTTTCGTGCCCGCTAATCCTGCTTTGCTCCGCGACCTGGATTCGAACCAGGAACCAACTCCTTA
>CAYRER010000017.1:15741-17691 GCA_964423385.1 uncultured Candidatus Saccharibacteria bacterium
GCCTTACAGGCGCTGTTCAGGTTGTATGGTCTTTTCTCCGAAAAGCCCGACAACCTCTTGCGAAAGCATTCAATGCTTTCTCACGCGGAATATTCGATTGTCTTCTGTCCCTAAAAAGGGACAGAGTGCATTGTACAGAAAAACGGCGCCGGCGCAAACCCTTATTCAACGTATGTATCTGTGGACGAATGTCGGGACTTTTGGTAGGCTCACGGGAATCCATTGTGTCTGGAGCGATCTTTCCAATAACGAACCGATAGGGGTGAGCCATGACCGCACAACGGCAGGTACGGGACTACCATCTGATGTGGCTCCTCCGTGTGACGGGGCCGACCTACGCAGTCATACCGGTCGACCAGATCATGCTGGATCCGCACCAGCCCCGGAAGACCATCAAGGAG
Source organism: uncultured Candidatus Saccharibacteria bacterium (assembly GCA_964423385.1). GTDB lineage: Bacteria > Patescibacteriota > Minisyncoccia > Phycocordibacterales > UBA918 > Damh-18. The sequence continues at coordinate 16,143 of CAYRER010000017.1, forward strand.
ACTGCGCTCAGAGAACTCGCCGAGAGCATCAGGAACGAAGGTCTCCAGCAACCAATCATCGTGAACCCCGCGTTTGCGAGAGACAAGAAGGGCTACTTCTACGTCGACAAGGGGGAGCGACGCTGGCGTGCACACAAGCTCCTCCGCCTCGAGAGGATTGCGTGCCTCGTCGAGCCGAAGGCGTACGATGGTAAGCTCGATATCGACCGGAAATTGAAGCAGGGGTCGGAGAACTTCTGTCGGGAACCGCAGACCCACGCGGAAATCGTCGCGCTCGTTGCGGAGGCCGTCGAAGCAACCATCGCAGAGAGCGGTGTTCGCGGTGCTGTCGGCATCGCGTGCAAGCGCGTCGCGGTTGCGTTCGGACAAAACATCGACTGGGCGCAGAAGTACCACCGGCTCGCGAGGCTCCACCCGGAGCTCCTCGCGATGCTCGATTCCGAGGACGAGGAACAGCGTCTCGGCCTGCTGGACGCGTATCGGCTCGCAGTCGCTCCGCTCGAAGAGCAGAAGGGTATCCTCGAGAAAGCTCTCACGCGCAAAGAGAGGGGTGGTCACGCGGCGGTCCGGAAGTTCATCGCAGAGACGGCACGTTCACTCCGCGAAGCCGGGGGCGAGAAGCTCCGTGGTCGGCGACCGTCTGACGAGAAGGAAGACCTCTGCCGCTTCGTCCGCATTCTCGCGACGAAGTCGAACAACTTCATCGGGGAACGTCACTCGGGCGAGTACGCAAAGTACCTCAGCGGGGTCATCAATTCCCTCGGCACCATCGAAGTTGACGAGCTCATCCGCCAGCTCGCGCCGGTCGAGGTTGCAACCCATCAGATCCTCGAGGTTCTCCAGGCGCGAAGAAAGGTCCTGTACGAACCCTTCAGCGTTTCAGGACGAGAATCCTGAGGGTGAGAGAGGATCACGCTGTCCACGACGGCCTGCTACTGCGGTAGCGGGCCGTTTTCTTTTACATCGTGGTATTATAGAGGTGTATGCGGCACGCGTTCACGCTCCTCGGGGTCATGACGCTCATCGTCTTTATCGGCGGATTCTTCGCCCTCAGCAAGCCGGCCGAAGCACCCGTAGCAGAAGAAATACCTATGACACTCACGCTCACCTCACCAGCGTTCAAAGAAGGGGAGAGAATCCCCGTGAAGTACACGTGCGACGGTGAGAACGTGAGTCCCGAGCTCCACATCGGGAACGTTCCCGAGGGAACGAAGACGCTCGTCCTCGTTATGGACGACCCCGACATTCCGGAGTCGGTGAAGCAGTCGCGCGGGATTCAGAAATTTGACCACTGGGTCGTGTACAACATACCGGCGGACACGGGCGTCATCCCCGAGGGTACACCTGTAGGCACGGGCGGGCTCAACTCCGTCGGTACCTCAGAGTATCGCGGTCCGTGTCCGCCGGACCGGGAGCACCGGTACTTCTTCCGCCTCTACGCGGTCTCCGGCGAGCTCGCCTTCATCAAAGCGCCGACTCTCGATGAGGTTGAGGAGGCGGCGCGGGGGATGTCGCTCGGCTCTGCGACGCTCATGGGAAAGTACGAGCG
>CAYRER010000018.1:0-17281 GCA_964423385.1 uncultured Candidatus Saccharibacteria bacterium
TAAGCTCTACGTTGTATAGGGAAGACCGCCGAGCCGTCGGCGGTTTTCTCTTGTCTGAACTTTCGGGTTCGGCGCACTCCTTTGTTGTATTCGCAAAAAATCCACTCACCATATTGATATATGCCTCATAAATTTTTTGCTCTACGCCTCGGATTGCATCCGAACCTGAAAGTTCAGTTTTCACATTTCTGGTATACTTTTCCCCATGGAAAAACAGTGCCACGTTGGGATAAAGGGAATTATCTGCAGTGAAGGACGCTGCCTCTTGCTTCAGAAGGCAAACGGTGAAGATGTATATTGGGATGCTCCTGGTGGAAGGATTAATGGTGATGAGAAGATTGAAGAGACTCTGGAAAGAGAACTTCGAGAAGAGTTGCCGAGTATAGGGAAGTTCTCAATCGGAGAAATTGCAGGCGCATATCGGCGGGGAAAAGACGTGCGTGACGGTATCGGACTTGTCCTCATCTTCTACAGAGTCGAAGCAGAACCGTTCGAAGTCACTCTAAGTCCGGAGCATGCTGAATATAAGTGGTTCTCGAGAGAAGATTTGGCAGGACTACGTACGGAAGAGGTTTCAATTGCTCCAGAGCTTGCTGGGTTTATAGAGAAAATACTTCTGGAAGGGGAATCTAACTAACGAGGAGACATCTCTAGAATCTTTTAGATACGAGGAGTACAAGAAAAAAGACCCGAGACGTACAACTGTACGATGAGGGTCTTTTTTCGCTGGGCGACAAAGTAGCTGAAGATTCTAGAGTGTCGCGCTATTTTGTCTTGAGGTGGACGTAAATATCCTCAAGTGCCGTCACCGCATTTCCTGAAGAGATGTTGTTCTGGTGGTACTTGATGTTCGTGCAGTCGCCCGCGGCCCAGATGCCGGGGACGCTCGTCTGCTGTGTCCACGGATCAATCTTGATGCGCTTATACTCATCGAGCTCGACGAGGTCGGCGACGTAGTCAGTCGACGGGACGAGGCCGATTTCGACGAAGATGCCGGTGACCGGAAGGAGCTGTTCAACGCCGTCCTTGTCATCATATTTGATACCAGTGACGAATGTGTCGCCAACAACCTCCTTGAGGGTGATGTTCGTAATCGCTTTCATGTGCGGGTTCGCGAGCACCTTCTCGACCGTCACGGGATCTGCTTTGAATTCACTGCTTCTATTGAAGAGCGTCACGCTCTTTGCGTAGGCGAGGAGCTGTGCGGCTGTCTCAAATGCGGCGTTTCCTCCGCCGATGACGGCGACGTCCTGGCCAGAGAACATCGGACCGTCGCATGATGCGCAGTAGGTGAGACCTTTCTGGTCATACTCGGCTGCGCCGGGGATGTCGAGCTTTCGTCGCTGTGAGCCGGTGGTGACCAAGACCGCCTTTGATTCGTGAGTTTCGCCGTTGTCTAAGGTTGCGCGGAATCCACCGTCAATCTTCTCAACCTTCGTCACGAGGTGGTTGTCCTTAATGGTGACGATGTCACCCGCATAGGTCTTGAGGTGGTTCTCGAAGCTTTTCGCGAGGTCGATGCCCGAGATGTGCGGGGTACCAATCCAGTTCTGGATGTCGTCAGAGACGGTGCTCTGCCCGCCCCACTCCTTCGTGACGAAAAGAGTCTTGAGCTGTTTGCGAGAAGCGTAGACGCCTGCCGAGATTCCGCCAGGTCCGCCGCCGATGATGATGAGATCGTACATAATTATGGTGTCAGTGTAATTGATTGCTAGGGCTGTATTTTACCGTACGGATTCAGAAATACCAAAAAATCTGCATAAAGTTCAAAAAAACGAGAACAGTTTCTCGTTTTTCGTGCTTTATGAACCGGAGCGATGTCAGGGCTATTCCTAACGCCCTGACCGTGAGGTCGGGTAGGAGGTCGTTAGGAGTGTGACGACTTACGAACCTGACACGGGGCAGATTTCTCGTAGACAAATTTTAGTGGTGGAGAAACGCGGGGACGGGTCACGAGTTGCTTAAGCAGAAAGAAACGCTGGAACCGGTCACGAGAGGGAAGGCCGGGACCCAGAAAACCGGCTCTGGTACCAAGTTGCATCAAGCACTCCCTCCTTACAGGAGCTGTACACCTTTCACCACAGGAGTACTTCGATTTTCTAAAGGAAAATCTGGTCGCGCAAAAACTGCTCAAGGTCTTGCGAAGCTCCAAGTCTTCGCTCCTCACCCCACCTCGCGGTTTTACCTCCTTGTGGTCGGTAAAACATCAGCTCCGGCCCGCCTAACGGCTCCTTACAGGAGCAGTCCACTCATTGGCTTTTTTACTTCGTGTGTTTCTCGTAAAAAAGCTCAATGAGTCCGCCGTCCCCTCGCTTCGGCGATTCAAAGTCAAAGAAAAAGAAAGAACTGTGTCTTGCGACACAGTTCTTTCTTTTGCTACTTGAGCTTTGATCGCCTCAGAAAAGCGGGGACGGCGCCCCAATCGTCATCAGTCTCTTCGTCAATCATGTCGACGGGCTTCGGTTCCTTCTGGACGGCAACCGGGGTCCGGGATTCTTCCCGCGCGACGACCGGTTCCTCCTTCACCACGGGCTCCGGAGACTTTGATGCACCGATTGAGTTGAAGATGCGCCCGCGCACCTCCTTCTCTTCCATAGTGGAGACAGTCTGACGCTCCGGTATCCGGAGCGGAGAGAATGAGGGAGTTCCATCCATTTCGGGGAAACCGGTTGCGATGACAGTGACGCGGACCTCGTTCTTCTTGAGCTTCTCGTCGCGGATGGCACCGAAGATGACCTTTGCGTGCGGGTCGATAGACTCGGTGATGACGCGCGCTGCATCCTGGATTTCGAGCATGCCGAGATCGTCGCCGCCGGCGATTGCAAAGAGGACACCCTTTGCGCCGGTGATGGACACCTCGAGGAGGGGAGAGTTGATTGCAGCTCGTGCTGCCTCTTCTGCACGCTTTTCACCAGCCGAAAGCCCGACACCCATGAGAGCGGAGCCGGCATTCTCCATGACAGAACGAATGTCGGCAAAGTCAACGTTGATGATGCCTGGCATGGTGATGAGGTCGGAGATTCCCTCGACGGCCTGCTTGAGGACGTTGTCGCAGAGTTCAAATGCCGCCTTCACCGTTGTCTCCCGGTCGACGATGGCGAGGAGCCGGTCGTTCGGAATGGTGATGAGAGCGTCAACTTCTTTCTTGAGCTCCTCGATTCCCTGGAGGGCGAGACGCATACGCTCCTGTCCTTCAAAGAGGAAGGGCTTCGTGACGACGCCGACGGTGAGTGCACCGGTCTCCCGGGCAATCTTCGCGACGACCGGCGCCGCGCCGGTGCCGGTGCCGCCACCCATTCCGCCCGTGATGAAAATCATATCGGACCCCTTGATGGCGTTCGCGATTTCTTCGCGCGTCTCTTCGGCGGCGCGTCGCCCCATGTCGGGATTGCCGCCGGCACCCAAGCCCCGGGTGAGGTTCTTGCCGATGTTAATCTTTCGCTTCGCCTGTGAGTGATGGAGGTCCTGTGCGTCACTGTTGATAGCGATGAACTCAACACCCTTCACCTTTGAGGCAACCATGTAGTTGACCGCGTTGTTTCCTGAACCTCCGACACCGACGACCCGTATGCGTGCGAATGACTCGACGTCCGTCTCAATTTTTTCCATACCGTAGTAATAAATAATTTTCTGTGGTGCCACCGTACTGGTGTTGCACGACTGTGTTGGCATCTTACTTCGAGCGCATGCCCCAATAAGAAACCAGACACGGTCGTGCGGAAGTGCCCCTGTCTGCCGATGGACAGGAAACACCCTCTCACCTCCAAAGGTACATCACGTCTAATAACGTAGGGGTATCATACAGGCACTAAAAATATCTGTCACTATATTGACAAAAATGTCTTTCGTGCGTTTGCGATTCTATGAAAGCATTAGATAATAAACACCAAACAGTAAAGCTTTTTTGGAATTCTATACGTGCTGCCTCACCTATCCAGTTTTCAGATAGTTGTCCTGGTCACGCATCGAATTTCGTGTACGTGACTGTTTTTAAGCATGTCTGAGACTTACGGCAAAAATTGCTTGAACCAGTTCACCAGTGCATTCCCCGTATTTCGTGCCAAATTGATTCCGCTCTCTTCTTCGGCACCGGTGATGCCCCAGACGCAGAGGCCGTAGCCGACTGCCCACGTTGCATCGCGCACCTTGCCGTTCTGTCCCACGTCGAGCGTCGCAATCTTTGAGGGGAGCCGGAGCGCTGCGCGGGCAAGCTCCTGGATACCGGCGATGTTCGCACCGCCGCCCGAGAGAATGACGCCCGCGGGAAGGAGACCGTCACGTTTGATTTTCCGGAGATGCGCGTCGACGAGCTCGAAGATGTCGGTCAGCCGTGCGGAGACAATCTCGTCGAGCTTCCGCTTCGAGTACGGGACCTGCGACATACCGCCCCGCTTTATCTTCTCCGCCTCGTCGAGCGGGATTTTGAGTCCGAGCGCGATATCATTCGTGACATCATTTGCACCGAGAGAGAAGACTTTGAGCGAGACGGGAATACTGTTCTCAAACACGACAATGGAGACCGTCTCGGAGCCGATGTTTGCGAGGACGCACCCGGCCCGTTTCTGGGCTTTCGAGAGGGTGACGAGACTCCCGGCGAGCGGGGAGGCCATGGTGTCGATAACCTTGATGCCGATGCCTTCAATTGCGGAGACGAGGTCATTGAGGTGCTGTTCGAAGACAGTCACGAAGAGGACGTCCGCCTCGAGTTTTGTCCCCTTGAGGTCGTGGGGGCGGCCGTGAATTTTCTCGCCGTCGACGGTGAACTGGAGGGGAATGTCATGGAGCACCTTCCGGTTCGGAATCTTGTCCTGGATGGACTCGCTGCTCGCCTGCACTGCCTTTTCGATGTCGACCTCGGTGATGACGGAGTCTGCGCGAGACGTGATTGCCTCGCCGCGGGCGTGTATTTCATCAAGACCGATACCGCCGACGGAAACGTACGCCTGCTTTATCTTTATGCCGCTCGCTTTCTCCGCCTGCGCAACTGCATTCCGGATGCTCCGCATGGCGTCTGCCTCGTTCACGATGTATCCGTTTCTGAGGCCGCGGCTCTCGGCGTGGCCGGTGCCGATAATCTGCGGGACTCCGTTCGTGTTCCCCTCGTCGGTCGCAACAACAACTTTCACCTGATAGGTGCCGACGTCGATGCCTGTTACGTAGTGACGAGCCATATGAAAAAAGCGTGAGGGAAGGGCACGGGAGCTACTTCAAACCGAAGCGTCGTACGTACGCCTGTTCCGCTCGCTCCATTGTAGCATCGTGGAGGTGTCCTTTGAGGTGGAGGAGTCCGTGGATAAAGAGGAGTCCGACGTACCCGCGGTAGGTCATGCTGAATTTCTTTGCCTGCCGCTTCGCAACCTCGGGGCAGATGTACACTTCGCCGGCTGTGGCGGTCAAGGGAAAGGAGAGTACGTTCGGAACGTACGCTTTCTTCCGATGTTCTCTATTGAGCGCCTGGGCACGTTCTCTGCCGATGAAGGTGAGCGAGAGCTCATAGCGTTCGCCGAGCACGGTGCGTGCTATTTCGCCGTAGGGAAGGGCGGGGTAGGAGCGGGCACTCGCTGAAACATGAATCATGAGGTGAGTGTAGCACAAAAAATCCCTCGCCTGGTGGCGAGGGATTTTTTGTGCGGATTACCGTCGGCCGCGCGGTGTGGGTTCTTGGATTTTTCCGAGCTTGAGGAGTGTCTCGTACTTCTCCTTCTTTTCGAGCTTCACGAGCTTCTTCGAGCGGTTCACCATATCTGACTTCATCCGGGAATGGTAGCGGTGCTTCCGGAGACGATTGAGGATGCCCGAGCCCTGCACGCGCTTCGTGAAGCGGCGGATGAGGTTCGCGGTGCTCTCCTGGTTGTTCTTCTTGACTTCGACGTTCGTTGCCATAGTGGCGAGAGAGTACCATAGGGTAGCGCTTCCTGCAAGGCACCCAGGATCTCTGCAAACGAAAGGGCCGCCTCGGCGGCCCTTTTGGGAGGGGTGTCTATCGCTCCATTCGAACCGGGGTGGAGACGTGGAACGCCTCATGAACCCAATCCAGCATGCGCTGGAAGACGTTGCGCCCGGGTGGCATATCGGTGCAGGCAAGGAGGTAGAGTGATCCCATGGTGAATGAAGCCCAAAGGAAGATAAGTTGTATGAGTAATTGAGCTTCCACTGCACTCGGAGGATACGGTGATAGAGCAACGACTCCATGGGCAAGCCAGTAGAGAGGGAGTGTCCTTCTGTTATCCCTATCCTGCATTCGGGACGAGCTCATTGTTTCCTGACGTTCTCCCGTTTTATCGTTTGATTCCAACCACAGGAGAAGGCCTGCCAACAGTGCCTGTGAGAAGCTCACAAGAAATGCAGGAATGGAAAAGAGGACCGGGAAAAGACCACTTCCCATTGTAAGGACAAGCTGTCCTACCAGAACGAGCGTTGCAGATGAGAACAGAAGCATGATTGCCACCGGCACCTGCTTCGACCATCCGGTTGTATTCCGGACGGCATCAACTACAGGCTGAGCGAGTCGGTCGATGATGAAGTCATCGACCGCATTAAGCAGTTTGTTGAGCATGGACTCCTCCACTATTGCGCGATTGTGAAGAGCTACCTGTTGAGGATGGTACAGGGGAAAGCGTATGGAAGCAACTACGCGGCGACGCGCTTGAGGTAGCTCGTGAGACTTGCGGCGGGGAAAAAGGAAAGGGGCCTGATTTCAGACCCCGTCTCACTACCGCACTAGTGCGGGAGAGAGGAAGAACTTTTCGAGTATTTCCTTGAGCTTCGTGAAGGCTGTTTTCCCCCGCGGCAGATCGGTACACGCCTTGAAGTAGAGAAACGAGATGAGGGAGAGTTGCCCAAGGATGATTGGAAATACCCAATCGTACCTTGGTGAGATACGATGAAGCGCGAAACCACAGACGACAAGAAGTATTCCGGTGAACAACACACCCAGGCGAGGTGCCTTTCCCCGTATGCGCTCGTCGTCAATTGCACTCGTGTGTGCCGATTCCTCTCTCTCGTGGAGTTCGAGGGAAATGAACACGAAACTCGCATAGGCCGCGATGAGCGCGATGAAGATGTTGAAGAGGCCCATAACGACTGCGCCTGGAATACCGCTCCCCACCATCTCGATGCTTATCGGTATGAACGACATTGCACAGAGGAGAAGAGTGGCCGAGCAGGGTATCCGCTTGGAGAAGCCGGTGAGGCGCCGCACGAGGTCTGTGACAGGCTGAGCGAGTCGGTCGATGATGAAGTCATCGACCGCATTAAGCAGTTTGTTGAGCATGGACTCCTCCACTATTGCGCGATTGTGAAGAGCTACCTGTTGAGGATGGTACAGGGGAAAGCGTATGGAAGCAACTACGCGGCGACGCGCTTGAGGTAGCTCGTGAGACTTGCGGCGGGGATGTTTTCCTGGCTCTGCTGGCCCAGGTTTCTGAGGATGACGGTGCCGTCCATAAACTCCTTGTGGCCGACGATGATGGCGTACTTTGCCTGTTTCGCTTCGGCGCTCCGGAGCTGTTCGGAGAGTGAGTCGCTCATGATGTTCTGGTGGACTGAAATGCCGGCTCGCCGGAGCTCGTCGATGAGAAGGAGACTCTTCACCTTGGGGCCGAACCCGAGCTGGACGAGGTACACCTGGGGTGTGTAGCGGACGCGCGGTACGGGAATCTTCTCGGGTGCCTTCCGGTCCCTGAGGATGAGCACGGCTCCGGCCGCAGGCACCTTTGTGCGCGTCATCTTGGAGACAAAGTTTGAGTACCGTCCGCCACGAATGTAGAAGGGGGAGTTCAGGTCGCGCTCACCTGCTTCAGTGAGCGTATCAAAGCTGAAGAGTGCGTCCGAGTAGCATTCGTGGTGGCCGATGAGCCGCGGGTCGATTTCAAAGGGGGTTCCGCTCATGTCGAGGTACTCGACAATTTCCCGGAAGTGCTTCCGGCTCCCGTCACTCAGGTACTCCATCGGGTTTGGGCTCCGCTTCGCGAGGTCGTGATCTTTCTCGACGAGGTAGAGGAGCGCGGCGACCGGGTGTTCCTTCATAAGCTCGCGTGCCTGAGGCGGCATCTCATCGATGCGCTTCCGGAGGTAGTTTGTCACGTCGCGGACGTAGCGGGAGATTGAGTCGTTGTCGCCGATTGAGTTGATGCGGACGACATGCTGGTCGTGCCCCAGGTCGGCGAGGACGGAGCGAACGGTCTGAATGAGGAGCGCCTCCGCAATTGACTTTCGGACATTCATGACATGGAGCGAAAATGCGAGGTCGCCGGAGCGCGGTACCGGGTCGACGGTGTAGAAGAGGGCGGGACCCTCGATGCCGTTGAGACGGCAATCAAAGTAGGCGCACATACCGGAGGTGAGCATACCGGAGAGCGCGTCGTTCTTCCGGTCCTGAGCAGTCGCCTTGTGCTGAATCTTGAGTTCACAGTTTTTGCACGCGGGGTGCGTCTTCAGCTTCTCGAGCGGTGTAAAGCCGAAGTGGTGCGCTGCATGGGTCGCAGACCGGAGGAAATCCTGGATTGAAACTGATGCAGACGGTGATGGCATAGACTGCGATGTGTACTTAATGTATTGCTTATAAGTTCATTCCGGCGGTGATGTCGTATCTTCCCGGAAAGACATCAACTTCGGTGACGGGGAAGAGGCGGAGGAACGCACGGCCGACGATTTTGTCGCGCTGGAGGACGCCCCATGCGCGCGAGTCGGAACTCGCGTTTCGGTTGTCGCCCATGACGAAATACTCGCCCTCCTCGAGGGTTTCGGTGACGGTCGTGCCCGGCTTCATGTCGAGAATGTATGACTCCGCAAGCGTGACACCATCCGGATGTTCGGCGTTCGTAAGGGTGACGGTGCTCCCGTTGATATCGATGGTGTCGCCGGGGACGGCGATTATCCGCTTGATGAAGAACTTTGAGGGGTCCTTCGGGTACCGGAAGATGATGACATCGCCCCGCTTTGGCTCCTCGAAGTGGTACGTGAGCTGGTCGACGATGAGGTACTCGCCGGTTGAGAACGTGTGCTCCATCGAAGCACCGGAGACGATGAACGGCTGTGCGATGAAGAGCCGGACAGGGAGGACGATGATGAGGGCGAGGAGTGAAAACCTGACAATTTCTCCGAGGAGACTCCCGTCTCCCTTCTCGGGCACGGAATCACGGAGCGGTGCGTTACGTGTCTCATCCTCAGGACGCTGTAACTCGGGTGTAAGCTCCATACGGTGATTATTCGCGAAGTATTATAAGCGTGCAGAGAGTTCCGCACAAGCATTTTGTATGGTGTGGTACGCGTGAGAAAAAAAAGAACAACTCGTGTACAATATTTTCCATGCATACCGTCGTCGGTTTAGGGAATCCGGGCAGGGAGTACGAGCGCACGCGGCACAACGCGGGCTGGATGTTGCTCGAAGAAATCAGAAAGACCCGCAGGTTCCCGGAATTTGCAAAGAGCGCGCGGTATGTGAGCATGCTCGCAGAGGGGATGGTAGGTGAGGTGTCGGTCGCACTCTTCCTCCCGACGACGTACATGAACAATTCCGGCAGTGCGGTGGCGCGGTTTATGAAAGAGAGGGGGCAGAACGACCTCCTCATCATCGTACACGACGACGTGGACCTGCCGTTTGGCGACATCAAGGTCTCGTTCGGCAGGGGCGCGGGCGGGCACAACGGAGTGCAGTCGATTGTCGACGCGCTCGGCGGAAATGAATTCACGCGGATTCGCGTCGGTATTGCACGGAAGCGTCTCTTTGGGGGCATCAAGCGGCCGAAGGGCGATGAGCTTGCTGATTTTGTGCTCAAGCCGCTCTCTGCGGGCGAATTGAAGCAGATTCCGGAGATTGCGAAGAAGGTTGATGCCGCACTCACATACATTTTTGAAAAGGGTGTGCCGTACGCGATGCAGGAGTGCAATAAATAAAAAACAGACGATAGAAAGTAGAAAATAAATAACAGAGAAAAAGAACACGAAAAAACTGCCTACGGCAGTTTTTTCGTGTGGACTATTGAACTGACAACTGAAAACCGGCTTAGTTCTTCTTGAATGACAATGTCATCCGCTGGTCCTTCGGCTCGAAGAGCGTAATGATGAACGCGTACGTCGAACCGAGTGAGAGCGTCTTCCGGAGCTCCTCTTCCGAAGCGAACTCCGAGATGTGGACGAGTCCGGCAACACCTTCTTCGATTGAGGCGAGCGCGCCGTGCTTGTTGTACTTGATGACGACGCCCTGGACCTCCTCACCCTTCTTGTACTTCTTTGCGGCGCCGTGCCACGGGTTCTCCTTGAGCTGCTTGATTGAGAGTGAAATCTTGTCATCCTTCACCTCGATGACCTTCACCTGCACCTTGTCGCCGATCTTGAAGAGTGCGCGGGTGTCCTCGACGAGGCCCCAGTCGAGCTCGGAAATGTGCACGAGACCCTCGAGACCCTCCTCGAGCTTCACGAACACACCGAAGTCGACGGCGCCAGTGACCGTACCCGGGACGACGTCGCCGACCGAGTACTTCGAGACCTTCTCCTCCTTCTCTTCCTTCTCCTGCGGACCCTTCTCCGAGAAGATGAGCTTGCCCTCCTTCTTGTCCGCCGTAATCATGATGACCGAAAGCGACTTGCCGACGAGGTCGTTGAGCGCCGAGAGAATCTTATCCTTGTCGCCGTCTTCAACGCGCGGGTAGTGCTCAGCCGAGAGCTGGGATGCGGGGAGGAATCCCTGGATACCCTGCCACTCGATGATGAGCCCGCCCTTGTTTGCCTCCTTCACCGGGAGGTACATAATCGTCTGCTTCTTCACCGCCTCTTCCGCATCGCTCCAGATGAGCGCCTGGCGTGCCTCTTTGAGGGAGAGCTCGATGTAGCCATCCTCATTGCCTGCATCGACGACCTTCGCCGCAATTGCGTCTCCAACGGAGACCTTGCGAAGGATGTCGCGCGCGTTCATAAACTCGCGGCCGTAGATGATGCCGGTGCCGAACGGCGCAATCTCGATGTAGACGCGCGCGCGGCCGACAGCCGTCACCTTGCCCTCGACCAAGTCGCCCTCCCGGGGAGGATTCTGCGTCTTCTCGAGGAGACTGTTCATGGGACTCTTCGTCCGCGCTTCTTCGCGGGCGAGCGTCTCTGCATCCATCTCTGCGTCATCCGCCGCGGTTGTTCCGCCGGTGACGAGAGAGGTGATTCGATCCAAGATCGAAGTTTTCTCTTCCATTTCTTTATTTCGGCGATGGGTGTCTACGGAAACCGTGTCGCGTGGCCATGTCCATGACCGTAGGTTTACCCTCATGCCGTTAGAACTAATAATCTTCTTTCGAAGTGGAGGGAGTCTACTATAAAATGTACCTAAAGTCTAGATACAAAACCCGGGCCACCATAGGTGGCCCGGTCAAGTATGCACGAGGTCTCGTATGTTCCAGAGGCAGATTCGGTGGGGACATTCCTCGCGTTCCTGGGGGACGAGAACGGATACGAAGCCCTCTTTCGTGTGTATGAGTTCCGAGGGCTCGTGGACCCGCCCCCGCACGGTACCAGTCTGCTTCAGTTTCTTGTTCCGTACCTGCATCCCCGGAACAAGCGATTCAGGTGTTACCCGCTTCATTCGATGCTCCTCACGTATGGTTTGTGCCAGCCCCCATTTAACTACAGGTGGAGCAATTTGTCATAGGCTCGGTCTTCGCTTTGCGAAAAGTGTGATGTTTAGTAGTATAGTGTCACTATGGTCATCACCCACCACGGTGCACAATTCTTCAAGGTTTCTTTTGGCAATACAACCCTCGCCTTCGACCCGATTTCAAAGAAGTCGAAGCTCTCGGGAGCGAAATTCGGCGCTGATGTCGTCTTTGTTTCCCTCAACCACCCGGACATGAACGGCACGGAAGAAATGGCGTACGGCTCAAAACAGCCCTTCGTCGTCGATGGTCCCGGCGAGTACGAAATCGGCGAGGTGACTGCGCGCGGGTACGGCGTTGAAACGATGTACGAGGGAGTGAAGCGGCACAATACCATCTACCGGGTACAGCTCGAGGGTATCAATATGGTCTTCCTCGGCGCTCTCGGCACCGACGTCATCGATCCGAAGATTCTCGGCGAGTTCGATGACATTGACATACTCTTTGTTCCCATCGGCGGGGGAGATGTACTCGATGTGCCGGCCGCGACGAAGCTCGCGACGAAGCTCGAGGCACGGTGCATCATTCCGATGCATTACACTGACGCGGCACTCAAGGCGTTCTTCAAGGAAGAGGGCATCGATACGGTGAAGCCCGTCGAGAAGCTCACCGTGAAGAAGAAGGACCTTGCCGAGATGGAAGGAGAGATTGTTGTAATCGAGAGCTAATTTCTCTAATTCCTTACAGGAACTGTCCACTCATTGGATTTTCTTCAATCAGAAAATCTCAATGAGTCTTGCGAAGCTCCAGGCATTCGCTTCTCACACCACATTCATAACAGAATCTAAGCATGCAACTGCTTCGCTACCTACAATCGAGGCCGCGCGCGGTGCGGGCGCAGTACGCCGCTCTCATTGCCGGCATCGCAACGGGTGCGATTGCGCTCGTGTGGGTGTCGACGATTCCTTCACGGTTCGCCGAGACTCCGGTGCCAGAGCGTAAGGATGACAGTCTCTCCGAGCTCATCGCCGACACGAAGGCCCAGCTCGGAAACGTCATTGGTGCTGGAGATGCGTCTCAAGCAAATGTCGGAGAAAATCTCAACCGTCTCGGGGGTACCGGTGCCGGCGAGCCACTCGGTGCGCCCGGAACGGCGACATCTTCGAGCGTAGGGACCGCGACCGCGGAGAAGCGGGTACTCATCGAGCCGGCGAAGATTGCACCGAAGACCATTCTCATCGGCACGACGACGGATTCCGAGTAGGGAATTAACGGCGGAGGGGCTTCAAATTCAGGCCTTTTTGTGATAAAATGGCGCATCACTTTTATAATTTCTGAGCATGAAGAAAACGGGAAGCAACAAGGGGGAACACGAGCCGGAGAAGGGAAGTCCGGCACCCGTGCACCAGAACGTCATCATTCAGTCCATTACCGACGAGATGCAGACGTCGTACCTCGACTATGCGATGTCGGTCATTACCGCGCGCGCCCTTCCCGACGTGCGTGACGGGCTCAAGCCCGTCCACCGGCGCATCCTCTACTCGATGCGGCTCAATGGCCTCACCTCGGGCGCGCGCTTCAAGAAGTCTGCGACGGTGGTCGGAGACGTGCTCGGAAGCTTCCATCCGCATGGCGACGTCGCCGTCTATGACGCGATGGTGAAGCTCGCACAGGGATTCACGACGCGCTACCCCCTCGTCATCGGGCAGGGAAACTTCGGCTCGGTTGACGGCGACGGTGCCGCGGCGTACCGCTACACCGAAGCGAAGATGTCGAAAGTCGCCGAGGAGCTCCTCCGCGACCTTGAAAAGGAGACGGTGAACTGGCGGCCGAACTTTGACGGCACGAAGAAGGAGCCGGAGGTGCTCCCAGCGGCAGTTCCGAATCTCCTCCTCTCGGGAACACTCGGCATCGCCGTCGGCATGGCGACGAACATTCCGCCTCACAACCTCCGCGAGGTTGCCGCCGCTGTCGGACACCTCATCGACAATCCCGACGCATCAACAAACGACCTCCTTACGTTCGTGAAGGGTCCTGATTTTCCCCTCGGCGGCATCGCATTCAACCAGAAGGACATCGGCCACGCGTACGCAAACGGCCGCGGCGGCGTCGTCGTCCGTGGCGAGACGGAAATCGTCGAGGACAAGAAGGGGAACTTTTCCATCATCATCACCTCGATTCCGTACCGCGTGAACAAGGCGGAACTCCTCATCAAGATTGCGGAGCTCGTCCGCGACAAAAAGATTGAGGGCATCCGCGACCTCCGCGACGAGTCGACCAACGACATCCGCGTCGTCGTCGAGCTGAAGTCCGGCGCCCAGCCCCAGACGATTCTCAACAAGCTCTACAAGCACACCCAGCTCGAGGAGACCTTCCACTACAACATGGTCGCGCTCGTCGACGGGGTCCCGCAGACGTTGTCGCTCAAGGCCATCCTCGAAGAGTACGTAAAGCACCGTGAGGAGGTGGTGAAGCGCCGGACACAGTTTGACCTTACGAAAGCCGAGGAACGTGAGCACATTCTCCTCGGGCTCAAGAAGGCGCTCGACCACATCGACGCCATCATCAAGCTCATCCGCGCATCGAAGGATGTGCCGACTGCGCACGCTGGCCTCATGAAGCAATTCAAGTTCTCCGAGGTGCAGGCGCAGGCGATTCTCGACATGCGGCTCCAGAAGCTCGCGGGGCTTGAGCGGAAGAAAATCGAAGACGAGCTCAAGGAGGTGCAGGCCCTCATCAAGGAGCTCACGAGCATTCTCGCCTCGAAAAAGAGGATGCGGAGCATCGTGAAGAGCGAACTCGACGAGGTTGCCGAGAAGTTCGGTGACGACCGCCGGACGAAGATTGTGAAGGGCGGTGTGAAGATGCTTTCCGTCGAGGACCTCGTCGCCGACGAGGAGTCGGTGCTCGTGCTCACTCAGGGCGGGTACGTGAAGCGCACGAACCCCGGAGAGTACCGTACCCAGCGCCGCGGCGGCGTCGGTGTCATCGACCTCAACACGAAAGAGGAAGACGTCGTGACGACCCTCCTCACAACCTCGACGCACAGCGACCTCCTCTTCTTCACCGACAAGGGCAAGGTCTACCAGTCGAAGATGTACGACATCCCAGAAGGACGCCGCGCGACGAAGGGGAAGTCCATCATGAACTTCCTCGCGCTCACTGCCGAGGAGAAGGTGACGTCAGTTCTCGCCGTCCGGAAAGGGGAGTGGGAGGGCGACTGGTCTCTCATGATGGTGACTCAAAACGGCATTGCGAAGAAGTGCGATGCATCGGCGTTCAAGGACGTGCGCCGGAGCGGTCTCATTGCAATTACGCTCAAGGACAATGACGCCCTCATTGCGGCGAAGTTCGTCGGGAAGGGTGACGAGGTGTCGCTCATCACGGCGAAGGGTCAGTCCATTCGCTTTAAGGAGAGCGACGTCCGCGAGATGGGACGCGCGGCGGGCGGAGTGACAGGCATGAAGCTCGGGAGGGGTGATTCCATTGTCGCCGCTGACGTACTCGGAAAAGAGCATAAGGATTCAGAGATTCTTGTCGTTATGGAGAACGGTTACGGAAAGACGACGCCGGCCGCGGAGTACAAGGTACAGAAGCGTGCCGGCTCCGGCATCAAGACCGCGAAGATTACCCCGAAGACGGGGAACGTCATCGGCGCCGCAATTGTCGGTGCAGAAGACCGGGCCGAAGGGGAGCTCGTCGTGATGTCGAAGAAGGGTCAGGTCATCAAGCTCCCGCTCAAGGATGTGCCGTCTCTCGGCAGGCAGACGCAGGGAGTCCGGGTGATGAAGCTACGTCCAGGAGACTCAATCGCCTCGACGGTCTACTTCTAAACTCACGCATGGAGGTAGCTACGTCGTTGCTTTCATCCTAAAGACGCTCACCGTAATACGTATACGTCTCGCATCTTTACGATTCAGCGCCTCGTATCTGCACTCCCTACGCGAGTTTAGCTTGTTGCTCAGTCTCACAAGTTTAGATTCTGGCTTTTTCACCATCCCCACCAGCATATTTCGGTCTGGAGAGGGTATACTATTCCTGTATGTATCCGACGATGTCCGGTAGGTTTGTGGAGCCGGGAGCGGTTGTGACGCACTTTCATCTTCGTGAGGGCGATAAGGTCGCTGATTTTGGCGCAGGCAGCGGTCACTACATGAAACCGCTCGCAGAGGCGGTCGGACAGAGCGGCGCGGTGTACCTCTGTGAAATTCAAAAGAATCTCGTCGACGCACTCGGCATCCGGGCAGGCGAGGAACACCTCCAAAACGTGCACCCCATCTGGTGTGACTTCGAGGCGTCGGGCGGCGTGAAGCTCGCCGACGGTACGCTCGATGCGGGCCTCCTTTCGAATACACTCTTCCAGCTCACGAACAGGGACGCGTCTCTCCAGGAGGTTGCGCGGACCATCCGGAAAGGGGGGAAGCTCTTCATTATCGACTGGACCGACTCATTCGGCGGTATGGGGCCCGATTCTGAGCACGTAGTGTCGGAGGCGCAAGCCCGCGCGCTCGCGGAGCGCGCGGGCTTCGCGTTCGAACAGTCGTTTCCGACGGGTGAACATCACTACGGCCTCGCGTTCAGAAAACAGTAACGTTGAATCCAGTTAGAGTTCGGAGTGTTCTGTGAAGATGCGGGAGTCTATCTTTGAATCGGGGGTGGTATACTTTTAAATAACGGCACAGGTACACGGAAACCAAGACATTTCGCACGTACACGTATGGTTATTTACACACAGTTCTCTTGTAACCACGATGGTATAGTACCAAGAGGTTTCCTAACTCTAACGGGATGAACATACGACCATTCGAAATCGCACTCATCGGCACCTTCGCGCTCATCGCGCTCATCGGGCTCGTCTTCCTCGCAAACTACCAGTCGAAATCCTCAGACGAGGAACTCCGGTACGGCTCCCAGGTTGAAATCTGGGGTACACTCGATGACCAGGTGTTTCAGAAGCTCTTCGATGAGCTCGGACAGAGCGATAAGGCGCTCACGGTCGTTGACTACACGGAGATTGACGAACGGACGTTTGAATCTGACCTCCTCAATGCAATCGCCGAGGGACGTTCACCCGATCTCATCGTGCTCCCCCAGAGTCTCCTTGCTACCTACCGGACAAAGCTCCTCGCAATCAAAGCGGAGACGCTCGATCCGCGTACGTTCCGCGATACGTACATTGACGGTGCTGAAGTATTTCTCCTCTCGGACGGCACATACGGCATTCCATTTGCCGTTGACCCCCTCGTCATGTACTGGAATCGGGACATTTTCTCGGGGAGCGGACTCGCGGAACCGCCGAAGACGTGGGAAAAACTCCTTGGGGAAACTGTTCCTGCGACGGTCCGGATGGACGACCGGTACAACATCACGCAGAGCGCGGTTGCCATGGGTGAGTACGGAAACGTCGCACGTGCGAAGGAGGTTCTCGCGATGCTCCTCTTCCAGGCCGGCACGAGAATCGTCGAGGAGGTTGAGGGCGGGTACCGCGTGACGCTCGGTGCGAGCGCAAAAAACAGCCTATCTCCGGCGGATGCGGTTCTCTCGTTCTACGCCCAGTTCGTCATTCCCGGGAAGGAGCTCTACTCCTGGAACCGCTCCCTTCCGCTCGATCGGACTGCGTTCCTCTCCGGCGACCTTGCGCTCTACTTCGGGAAGGGGAGCGAACGGAGCCGTCTCGAGCTCGAGAATTCAAACCTCAACTT